>JAQVPE010000003.1 GCA_028702245.1 Candidatus Izemoplasmatales bacterium | reverse complement strand
CGGTCACTAACCGCTTATATCATATTGAACAGCGCATCATGAATCAATAAAAAGCAAATCCTTGGATATATTGATTATAGCATGCCTAATCATAAAATCAAGATGCCTACAAGAAAATTACTAATTTATGTTTATCAGACTCGCTTGTTGGCGGTTTTGTATTCTAAATGACTGTAGATATATGATTAACCCATTGAGTTTCTTGGATATGGCTTTGAGTCTAACATCCTGATATGATTTGGCCTTATCCAACTACGAAAAAACATCTCTTTTTCTGATCAAAGAGATGTTTCTTGGTTTTGATTTCTTTATATCTGGTTAGTTAGCATTTGATTGTTGGGAGTCGTTTTATATAGAATGATGTATTATTTCCTTAGTTTGTTTTCAATCTCGCTTCGCAAATCCTCGTATCCGGGTTTTCCAAGCAAAGCAAACATGTTCTTCTTGTATGCTTCTACTCCCGGCTGATCGAAAGGATTAACTTCGAGTACATAACCACTGATGCCGCAAGCGAGTTCAAAGAAGTAGAAAAGGTAGCCAAGCGCATATTCATTGATCTCGGGAATTGTAATAATCAAATTTGGAACCTTGCCTTCTTCATGGGCGATCAACGTTCCCAAAAATGCTTTCTTGTTAATATCATCAAGGCTTCTGTCTGTTAGATAATTAAGTTCATCAAGGTTTTCGACATCCGCCTCGATCATAAAATTGGCTTGAGGATGTTCAATCTGGAGAACGGTTTCAAACATGATCCGCTTTCCATCTTGAATATACTGTCCTAAAGAATGTAGATCGGTCGAAAAACTCGCTGATGCCGTAAATAAGCCTTTGCGGTCTTTGCCTTCGGATTCGGCGAACAACTGTTTCCACCATTCTGCCAGCATCGTGAGCTTTGGTTCATAGTTGATCAGCATTTCTATTTGATAACCTTTACTGTAAAGAAGATTTCTTATTGCGGCATATAAATGGGCGTCGTTTTCCCAAATTCCCATTTTTTTATAAGCTTTTCGAGAAGCTTTCGCTCCTTGGATAATTTGTTTGATATTAAAGCCGGCGGCCGCTATCGGCAATAATCCGACTGCCGTCAATACGCTGTACCGGCCGCCGATATCGCTCGGAATCACAAATGTCTCATACCCATTCTTGATCGCCAGGTTCCTCAAGACTCCTTTTTTGGCATCAGTTGTGACATAGATGCGCTCCTTGGCCTCATGGCCGTATTTTTTCTCGATGATTTTTTTGAGAGCTCTAAAAGCGATCGCCGGTTCGGTGGTCGTTCCCGACTTGGAGATGACATTGAGTGAAAAATCTTTGTCTTGAACATAGTCGATCAACTCGGATAGGTATTGGGACGACATGGTGTGACCGGCAAAAATGACTTCCAACCGCTTTTTTTTGGAAAAATATGGCGATAGGACTTCTATTGCCGCTTTCGCCCCAAGATATGAACCACCGATTCCAATCACAATCAGTACTTTGGACTGCTTTCTAATTTTTTTCGCAGCTTCGTTGATTTGATCGATATCATCCTTGTCTATCTCATCTGGAAAATTAAGCCACCCTGTGAAATCACTACCGGGACCATTTTTGTATTCAAGCATTTTCTTGGCTTTGACAATATCAGCCTGGACTTGTTCAATATCTTTCTTATCCACAAAGTCAATGGCGTGAAAAGTGTCGAGGTGTAAATATTTGTCCATAAGGAACCTCCTTGTTCATCAATGATTATATCATGAATCGCTTGGAAAGAAACGTTTTCAGAGGTCAAAAAAAGACGAAGTGATCATTCGTCTTTTTGCACTTTGTAGTTTTTGATCCACTCTGGAAGTTTTTGTTCAAACGGTTTGAAACCCTCGGTGAGTTTCACTTCTTGATACTTGCGCCGTTTTTTGCGGTTGATGTTGCGATAACTCAAACTGATCTTGTTGTCGTCGGTGATTTTGATAACCTGTAGCTCAACGATTTCGCCAACCGTCAGGATGTCTTCGATGTTTCTCACGTATTTGTCGCTTATTTCCGAGATGTGGATCAGGCCGTTATTATCTTCATCGATTTTGACAAACGCCCCGTAGGGTTTAATGTTGGTAATCAGTCCTTTGACGATGTCGCCAACCTTCATGTCGTCGCCTCCTTGAAAATAATGGCTGCTATCTTTAAGTGATTGTTGTTTTCACTACCCGAAATATCTCTCAGTCTTGGGCGTTATGGGCAACGGAACTCGCCGCTGCAGCGGCTATTGCGCCGATGATGTCATCGAGAAACGTGTGGCAAAACCCGGTTTCTTTGCCGATTTTATCGAGCTTGCCGATGATTCCCGGTTTTACTTTGTCGACATAGCCGAAATTGGTAAGTCCGATCGATCCGTATAGGTTACAGATGGAAAGGACAAGGATCTCATCGATGCCAAAAAGAGGATTATCGCTATTGACAAGTGACTGAAGCGGTTCTCGCAGTTTCTCGTTTTCGGCGAGATAATCAAGTTCGACGCCGGTGAAGACTGCATATTGGACTTCGCGCTTTCCGAGGACTCTGTCGACCGCGTCTATGCAAGTCGCAAGGTCAAGATCGGGAATATACTTTTTTTGAAGATCGTAGACTATTTCAACTATATCTGCGATCTTGCATCCGCGTTCCTCGATCATCCGAATGCAGGTTTCTTTCATGTTCTCTGATTTCATATGCGATCCTCCTACCAGATATGCTCGACGCCGATAACGCCGGGGACTCTTTCAAGAAGCGTGTCCTCAACCATTTCTTGGAGCGTTGATTCGAAGCCTGCACAGCCAATGCAGGCGCCGGACATCTTGACATAGACGATTCCGTCTTCAAAGTTGATAAATTCGATATCGCCGCCGTCACGGCGGATATAAGGTCTAATCAGATTGATGACTTCTTTGATTTCGATAATGATTTCTTCCTCGGTCATAGTATCACTTCTTTACTCTTCTCGTTTTTTTTGGGGATCGAAATGCGGGTTTTTGAGGATGTAGTAAGCACAGTTCAGCGGACACGATTCCGATAAATAATCCGGGATGTATTTAAAACTATTCTTTCCTGTCATGGCAAAGCCCTTCAATCTTAGCAATCCTGCGGAATAGTCGCCCACAAGATAAGGATAGATATCAAAGATGTCGGTGTAGCGCTTGTTAAAATCATCGAGAACAAAAGCATCGCGATGGTTTTTGATGATTTCAAACTCGCCGTGAATCGATTCGATCATTTCAATCATGATGTTCATCTCCTTGCATAAACAATTGTATCACAAACGCTTGAAAGAAAAAAACAAAATCCCTTATGAACGAATCGAGAAAGAAAAAGGCCCTTAGGCCTCATAGCATCAAAAGCATGTCGTTTTCAAGCAAGACAACCGCTTCACAGATGATGGCTTTTCCTTCGCCGACGATCCCAAGCCCCTCAAATGTGGTAGCCTTGATCGAAATCTTGTCGATATCGGTTTCTAGTATCTCGGCGATCCGTTTCCGCATTTCATCTATATACGGTCTTAATTTAGGCCTTTCGAGAGAAACCATGCAATCCAAATTGTGAATCTCATAGCCTTTGTTTTGGGCATAGGTGAATATCTCTTTGAGGATCAAAGCCGAGTCGTATCCCCTATAATCAGGGTTCTCGTTTGGAAAAAATTTACCGAGGTCGCCGAGAGCGAGCGCCCCCAGAATCGATTCGGAAATGGCATGAAGCAGACAGTCGGCATCCGAATGTCCGACGGCTCCTTTGTCGTGTTCGATCTTGATGCCGCCCAAAATGAATGGCCGGCCCTCAACGAGTGGATGAATGTCTTTGGAAAAACCGATTCTGATCATAATAAAGCCTCCAATAATACAAAGTCATCAGCCGTAGTGGCTTTGATGTTGTTCGAATCGCCGAGGACGACGCTTACTTTTTCCTTGATTTCGTTTTGAAATAAGGTTGCGTCATCGAGATATACGTGGTTGTTTGCCTGCGCCAATTGATGGGCTTTTTTGATTTTTTCCGTTACAAACGCTTGTGGCGTCTGGATATACATGACGTTTTCGCGGTTGATTGACTCATTGAGATAATCCTCATAGATCACGGCCAAAGCGTCTTTAGCTTTCACAACCGGCGTAACAGCATCATGTTTGGTCAAACCATCTTTGATCCTTTTGATAACATCAAGCTTCAAATTGGGTCTCGCTCCATCGTGGATCAGCACATAGCGAGCATTGATTTCAGCCAAACCATTCATAACGCTCTTTTGTCGGGAGTCGCCACCCAATACCAAAACTGCATTGTCTTTCAAAATTTCATTAAATAACCCATAATCGTCTTCAGAACAGACGACTACGACGCCTTCACAGTCTTCATCTTCAAGAAAACGCTCAAGACTGTAAAGGATCATCGGCTTATCCTTGATAGGATGCAAATTCTTATTGTGGAGAAGTCCACTCCTAGTCCCCGCGCCGGCGGCGACGATCAAAGCCTGATACATCGTCTGACTCCCATATGCTCGCCATCACTCGCCATAAATCGAGTAGTTGCGTTTTTGATTGCGGATTGCCTCATTCAGTGTCTTGTTTGCCAAACTTGTCAGTTCTGAAACCGAGTACTCGGACCAAGGCTCATGCCGAATGATCCCAAGGTTGGGGTACACCACCTGTTGGATGCCGCCGATGTTGAGCATCAAATTCACAAGGTCGCCTCCGCTTTGGAGGGCGCGGTACAAAACATCATATTTGCGTTGCTCTTTGATGATCAGGGCAAATTGGATTCCGGTGATCCGAAAAACGCTATTGACGTCTTTGGCAAAGTGGAAACGCATTTTTTTGATATATTCGGCAATCATCAAGTTGCCAACATCTCTGCCAAAACGGTGGTTGATATCGGGAATGTTGGTAAGTTGAATCATGATCAGATAAAACGGTTCTGTTTCTTTCGTTGCCTGTAGCAAATAAGCAAGAAGGTTTTGCTCGTTTGGCAGAGAATCGATCTCGTGGATCGAGGTGTCCGGAAACAGTTTGATGTCGATCGGTTTGACCGCGCCGATGATATGGATCTTCTTGTCGAACTCGAAGACACGGCCCCGTTCTTCAACCCAGATAAATCCCGAACCGACGAGGATGCGGTATTTCATATCATAGTTCGGATTTTTCTTGTTGGCTTTTTTGATAATCCCCAAATAAGCAGTCCGGTCATCTTCATGGATCATCTTCGTGTATTCTTCAAGCGAATATTCATGGTTTGTGGTTTTGGTTATTTCCAAAAATTGATCGGTGACAAACAGTCCGTTTTGATCCTCATTATAGAAGAATAAAGCTTCATTAACCAAACCAATGGTAGCGATATATCTTTGTCTCAACAAATCCGATGCCGTTTTGGTATCATCTAGTTCTTTTTCGAGTTCAAAGAAATCATAATCTGTCAAATTCTGGGTGATCCTGATTTTGCGTTTGAGGGTAATCGCAAAGATAACTGTCCCAAAATAAAGAAGATATTCATAATACTCTTTTGCTTTGTCGACGGCGATGAATGAGAGCCACTCCGAAAAGAATCTGATCACCACAAAAATAAGGATAAAGAACACCAAAAGGATCGGTTTCCAGATATGGACTTTGCGGTAGATGGCGCTCGATAAGATGAACAAAAGCCCCATCGTGCCAAGACAGATATAAATAAAAATATCTTCCAATGAAATCTTCTCCTTCCGTTATACCTTATTTGATGTTGGTTCTGACATAGATCAGCGGATAGACATAGGTCAGAAAGATCCCGACGAATACCAAGTTATACCAAGCGCTCACATAATCATTTCCGGTGAGGTAAGCTCCTCCCAAGATTCCGAGGAAGAACAGCGCCCAGACAAAATTAATGCCATTGCTGACGACTTTGAACAACTTGGTGTTCGCGTAATCCTGACGGAAATCATGTTTGCGGAAATCATAGACGATCGGCTTGTTGATGAGCCAGGTGATAAAAAAACCTCCGCCCATTATTCCAAGTAAAGCGTCGTCGTTTTTCCAGGTGTTGAAAGCGGGCCAGAAAATTGCCATAATCGTCATGGCAAGATATAAGGAAGCCCAAACATATTCAAACCAATTGAGTTTGCGATACACTCTCAAGCGGACGAATCCCATGGCAAGCACCAACGCTAGAGCAAACGGCGCCAGCCAGATCATATTGATGAAGTTGTGCATTAGGCTAACGGCGCTAAAGATGATGAGATATCCGAAAAAGAACAATGAGCCGAGATTTCTGATTTTCACTCGCGGCTGGAAGCGCGGCTCGGTTTCCTGATAATCGCTCAGTTCAAAAGCCGATACGACTTCATAAAGAAGATCGGTGTTGCCGGTGTAACGGAATCCACCGCCCTGCAAAACCTCATCGAACGTTACTTTTTTTAACAGGAGGTTGGAGAGCTTGTCGTTGGTTGTGTAGATAGCTAAATCGCAGTTGGCGTACTCGCCTCGGTGGATGGTGATGTTCTTGGCTTTGGTTCTGATAAAATAGTCGGTTTTGCCAATATGGAAATTGATGTGGATTTCAGTCTTTCCAAGCAGTTTCTTTCCATAGTTGTGCCTGATCATCATCATGATCTCATCATTTGTCAAATAATAGAAAGTATCATCATCATCGCCGAAATAGAGTATTTCTTCGATTTGATCGCCTAGAAAAATACCGCTGTGAAGACAGCCATATAATCCCGCTTCAGCTCTGAGCCAAGAACCGACGAGATGCAAGTTCTCAAAAAAGCGCAAGTGTTCTCCGGCCTCGATTTCGATCTGTTTGTTGATCGAAAGGCCTTTGCGCATCTCCTCGCGGCTAATGTTTGAAAGGTACTGTGTGGGAACGCCTTCCTTGATGGCGACGATTGTCTTCTTCAGTTTGGGAAAATATTGAAACAACATGTTTATAAGCATATCCTGCTTGATCGGCTTGGTTTCATCATATACGAAATCGAGACATAGCATACCGTTTTTTGGAGAACACGCCTTTGGATCATAAAGGCTGTAGTTGAATAAAGAGACAATCCCGCCTTCTTCAGTGTCTGTTAATGGAAAATGATATATCATCTCGCTGATACCAAGAGAACTCGGTTTTTGATTCAACGCCAAATAAAGCGTATTTTTCCGTTTTGCGGTGTGAAGATTCGGATAATAGGCTTCAATTTTCTCGATATCATCAGTAAAACTGAGGAAATGGGTCTTAAAAAACAAATCCGGCTTACTGTTGACGATAAAATGCTTGGCGATGATTTTTTTATTCGCGAAGTCGATGACTTCGGTTATTTTTCCGGTATCATCATAAACATATTCTTTGATCCGCCGTTTTTGAATCATTTTGGGATCGATGATATTTAGTTTTTCAAGCAATAAATCCCTGACTTGTGCTTGTGATGTTCGAATCTGATAAAGGCCTTCTTTCAATTCAAGAAAAAACTGTGAAAAGAAATTATAACTGTTGATTTTTTCCGGGTCTAGACCGTTGATTTGGTGATTAAGCAAAAACTCGTTGATAAGATCGGGATCGGAAAAATATTTTCTAAGCAGCTCTTGAAGCGGATAGTCGCCCCATTCAATCATTAAAGAAGTGAGGGTATACTCACGATTGTTGATCATGTTTTGCTGTTGATTGATATAGTTTTCGTAGTGTTTTTCTAAATCGCGGAAAAACTTGTGAATAGCGTCTCTTTGTTTAGGATAATAGCGAATAAGATATACTTTGTAGCGATCAAAATTATGATCACGCCTACGGAAAGAACCATCTGGACGGGCAAGATAGTCAGATTCGATGATATCGCCTTTAATCTCATCTGCCAACCCGAGAATCTTCATGTATTTGGTTATCAACCCTTGAGGGTTGAGTCCGGGAAGAAACCCGTCGCGATCGTATTCGAATTGGTACTTGTTGTTTTCGGGATCGGTGAGAGTCATGCTCGATGGAAAAATAGCATCGGCCTTTTCATCAACTAAAACGGATACGCTCCGCATTTTTCTGGCAAGAAAAAGCGCCGCCGTCAAAGAAGCGATATCGCTGCCGATAATCAGTACATCGTACTTTTCCAATCCAATCACCTCCGAAAAGGCCCGTTCATCTTCTTAGAATTATATCACAGCAGGGTAAAAAATACCATCATCGATATAACAAAAAAGCGCCGGAGCGCTTACTTGAGTTTGAGATATTTTTCGAAGTAGAGATTAAGTGTTTCTTTGCTGACATTGTAGTCAAGTTGGCGGTTGATTGCCACACTGACGAATCCGGTTTCCTCAGAAACGACGACCGTCAAAGAATCGCTCTGCTCGCTGATGCCGATCGCCGCCCGATGCCTGGTTCCAAAATGAAGCGGCAAATCGGTTCTTTCGGTTGAGGGAAAATAAGCTTTGGCGCAAAGGATGGCGTTATCACGGATGATGACGGCTCCATCATGAAGGGGCGTGGTGGGAATAAAGATCGAGGCCAACAGTTCACTTGTGACCGGAGCGTTGATCATCATCGCCTTGCTGATGAAAGCTGAAAGATTGATATTTCTTTCGATGGTGATCAGAGCTCCAATTTTGCGGTTTTGCAAAAACTCGACCGTTTCAAGCAATTTATCCGCAAGATCATTGTCTGTTTTTGTGAGTCTGTGTCCTTTGACTTTGACAAGTCCCAAACGTTTGTTCATTGCCTTGATTTCATTCAAATACATCATCACCAACATATATGGAAGCGGTACAAGCACTAATATTTTAGCCACCAGTTCCATGCCGGTTCCGGGTTCAAGGATCAACGCGATGATCAAAGCAACCGAAAACACGATTAGCATCGCTTTTCCGGGACGGATCGCCTTATGGCTGATTTTTGATCTGAGCGTCAAAAGAAATACCGCGTACAAATAGGTAACGATTGCGACAAGTGCATAATGATCCACGGGTATCCCTCCTCAAAAAACAATCAGTATATTAATATTCTATCGCAACTAGACGATTAATTAAAGGCTATGCCTCAGGATTGGTCGGTTTTTTTTCGCCGGTTTTCTTAAACACATAGTCAAGAGCGAAATAAGCTATTGGGATCAGCAGGACCGAACCCATGAATGGCGCGATGATTTTAGTAATCGGATATAAAGTGTAATTTGCATTGAACCAATTGACGATGATGTAATCAAAGCCGGCGGTGAGGCCGTTGCTGATCAAAAGTCTGGCAAGAAAGACGAGAATGACGGTAACAAACTGCAAAGTATTCCGGTTTTGCGGCTTAAACGTAAAAATCGCATTGGCAAAATACGAAAATACTGAAGCGCTGACAAAAGCGACGGTGTTTGCCAGAAAAGCCAGCCAGGCGTCTGAAGCGACAACTCCCGTCAAAGCGTTATGGACCAGCCAGTAGACAAGCAAGTGGATGCCGGTGTTGATGATGCCGATAATGCCAAACGTAATAAACTTGCGCGTCAGAAAATTCTTGACGATGAAATTGATGATTTTCTTGAACAAAGTCTTATTCCTCCGAGTTTTCCTGAATCAAGTAGATAGGGCGATTGAGTATCTGCCGACGCATTTGGTAAAGAAGATACATTTGAACGTGGGCGATAATCCCCATCACAAACAGCAATGATACAATAAACAAACTGATCAAAAACTCCCCGAGTGAAAAAACGCTGAAAGCATAGAGTATGATCCCGGCCACAAGGGCCAAAAACGAAAACAAAATAACCAAGGCGGGCACCATAAACAATATCGTTGAAAATTGGTTCATGCCATTGAAGGCGTATCGAAGCAGAGATTTAAAACTCCAGGTGCTTTTGCCTCGCATCCTCGGAATAAAATCATATTCGATACATTTCCGCGGATAACCAACCCAAGAGAAGATTCCCTTTACGAACCGATAATTGTCTTTGATAGCCAGAAAAGCTTGTACCACCTGCTTGTCGAGCAACTGATAATCCTTGGCCCCGTTATCAAGCGGCATTTCCGTATGCCGATTATAGATTTTATAAAACCAGTTCGCAAAGAATGTTCTGAGTTTTGGTTCGCCTTTTCTTGTCTTTCCTTTGGTGTAGACGATTTTGTAGCCTTCTTCATAACATTTGATCATCTCAGGGATTAATGACGGCGGTTGTTGGAGATCACAGTCGATGATGATGACGGCATCGCTTGTTTGCGAATGCTCCAGCCCGGCATGCATCGCTGCTTCCTTGCCAAAATTACGGGAAAAACTGAGATATCCGACTGATTTGTCAATTTCTCTCAATTCTTTTATTTTGTCAAGGGTTTTATCTTTAGACCCGTCGTTGATGTAGAGCAAATTGAAGTTGTAACCGGGAATGCCAAGGTATTTCTTTACTTCGTCGTAAAACGGCTTGACGTTCAACTCCTCGTTGTATGAAGGAACGATAATCGTTATGTTTTTCATGCTTCCATCTCCTTAGGGTGATTGTCTTTCGCTTTTTTCTTCTTTATCAATGCCGGAATCAAGAATATCCCCAAATAGACAAGCGTACCGCCTCCGGTTGCGAGCAATCCATATTTCAATCCCTTGGGAACAAATCTCATTTCGATTTCAATGTCATTGACGCCATCGGGTATGATGATTCCAAGAAAACCGCCGCTGGCGCTGATGGTTTCGTATTCGGTATCGGAAACGAACTGCCATTCTTCCGAATAGGCGATCGGCACAACAACCAGTTGGTCAAAGGCGCTGTCGCTTGTTCTTGTATACGAGAGCGTCAGGTTGCCTTTGTCGATCTTCAGTTGTTTGTCACTTGCCAAGCTTTGGCTTGTCAAGGTCTCATAGTCGCTGAGATCATCATAGATGTATTTTAACTCGAAATTGAACAAATCGTTGATTTTAGTGTACATGTTGTAAGTCTTAAAAATATACATCGTCACCGGTTTGGTGTTGAAGTAGTAATAGTTTTTGAATCCTTCGTATTCGTTACCATCTTCGTCGACAAAAGAGACTTTTTCGAGTTCTTGCGACATTTCAAAATATAAGACTCCGATATCGCGGGTAAAGTTGATCGTTGAAACATCGTAGACGAGATATGCCGCTTGGTTTCTGGCCATCTCCAACCTAAGAGTCAGATTGAAATCGGCGGGAAGGTTGGCGGTCTCAAAATAAACGGCGACCGGCCGAGCCCAAAACTCACCCTTGACATGGTGTTTTTCATCGGGAGTGACAATACAGGACTTCTTGGTTCCGTCGGCGAATTCCATAAACACCTCGCCGATCGAGTTGACATCGGCGTTGGTTTTGATATACAGCCCGCCACTATCAAAGTTGATTTTTAAATCTTCATTGTCAAAACGGTAAAATTCGCGTTCGGTCGTGTCGGTAACACCGCTGATCGTTACGGTCTCTTTATTGCTGATGGTTTGTTTGGGAGGAAGATTTCTTGTGAAAGTCATTCCGTGTAAATCGACTTCTTCAAGGTTCAAATCATCAAGGATATCTTGATAACGCTCTTCATCGATGATTGCTGCTTGAAGCAATGCTTTTTGGGTTTCAACTTTCGTGTTGTCACCGCGATAATCGATAAACTCGCTGTTGGTAACGTATGACTCGTATACTTGGAAAGGTTCGGCTCTGACAATCTCGAAGAGCATGTATTTCTCGTTGGCTCGAATCAGTTCATAGTGATTGCTGTCAAAGTAGTAAGTGTACTCGCTGTTCGCCAACAAGTATTTATAGCCAAGAAATTGATTTAAATAGATTGCCTGCGCATCAATAATTTCCTTGGTCTGGTGCTCTTGCGACCCAAAGAGCAGATAAGCCAGCATATCGGTTTCCGAATCGCTCCACGAATGGAAGATCCGAGTATTGGTCGGAAAAGAAGTCATTCGGTTGAAGTTCGTCCTCTCGACCGTGAAGCGGGTAAGGTCGACATAAACGCGGTAGAATTCATCGTCATCGATGGATTCGCTCAAGAAATCATCGATATCATAAGCGTTTTCAAAAGCATCGATTTTATCTCTAATCGAAAACGGCCCCGAATACATGAAAACGATACTCAGTGCAAATTCGACAAAGAATAAGACGCGGAACCATTTTGGCTTCTTGATCCAGCCGAAGAAAAGGATGAGCACAAGCACCGCTGCGGAAACGCCCATCATCCAGGCGTCTGCCGTCAAGGCATCTTCGTAACGGAAGTCGCCAAGTTCATTCAACTTGGTAATATAGTAGTATATCAAATATCCGTCAAGAGCCAATAACAGCACGATCGGGATCGTCAGCCACTTCATTTTAATTCTTTCAAAACCGTGGTTATCGAAGACGTGGGCAAGGATCATGACCATGACCAAGGGATAGAGGTTGATCCAACGAGTATAAGGTTGATCGATGGTTCCCGAGAAAACATAGGAGAATACCGGGAAAAACATCAAAATCAGGCCAATGGGTATGATTATCTTGTAAATATTGCTGATCTTGCCTTTCATGAAGTAGACATAAAACATCATTGAAAGCCCGGTCATGGTTATGTAGAGCGAAACATGTTCTTTGGTATAATCCTGCATGAACCCATAGAAACCGATCGGTCTTTGCTCAGAAAACATTTTCGCAAGGAAGCGGATATATATTTCTGGTTTAAACAACTTCAGTTCGAGTCCGAAGATATCGACCACCCACGGATTGAACGAACCGGTTGCCCTATAGGTGTCCTCGAGGATAAACAAAACCGATGGATACAAAATCCAAAGAGACATGACAAGTCCTAAAACCATCAGCCCAAGAAAGATAGCTCCATCAAGCAAGAACCGCCAAAACTTGAAATCGTTTCGCTTTATGTACTCGACAATAAACATGATCCCGGTGAATATGAGCGCGGTGTAAGCAAGATAAAAATTGTACATGACAAGCGCGAGCGTGAAAAGCGGGACAATCCATTTCTTCCCTTTGAAGGACCAATGAATCACAAGCAAAGCGAACGGAAGATAGAATGCGAGCGACAGAAATGCCGGAAAGGCCATGAAACTGACCATGCCGCCGCTGATGAAATAGAAAAGGCCCATCCAGAATATCGTCCGGTTCTTCATTCCTTGAAGCGATAGATAATAAGCGAACGCCATGACGCCGGCAAAGATTTTGATGAACTCGGTAACCGAATAGGCGATATTGATCGGCATCCCATAACTCAACAAAAAAGTGATGAAAGTAAAAATATCGAGTGGCACATAGTAAACATCAGAAAAATATGATGCCCCCAGATAGTTGTTAAGGTTATATACCGAAAGGGTTCCGTCTTTGATTTGTTGGATGAAATCGACAATGATTGTATAATATTGCAACAAATCATCCGAAAAATTTGTATAAAAACTGTTGTTGATCAAAATAATGAGTATTTCGATTCCAAAAAGAATCGTAAAGACAAAAAGCGCCAAAAACCTGAATGTCTTCTTTTTTGACGTAAATTGTTCATCGATTAATGTTTTGAGATTCGCAAAAAATTTCTGCAATTTAACTTTCAAAACAGGCGCTTTCCTTTTTTGCTTTTGCATTTTAGGATCGTATTTCATGGAGTACCTCTACACCCAGAATAATCAATTAATTATAACATATAATGTATTAGAGAAAAATAATTATTTCAGCGACTGCGCTAATCGAAGCCTAATATTGTATAATACTGATTAGAGGTGAAACAATGGAAAGAGCAATTCTTGTCGGTTTGGATTTAGGAAAAACCTCTGATTTTGAAAACTCGATGGCAGAACTTGACAGTCTTGCCAAAGCACTTTCGATCGAGGTAGTAGGTATCTGTACGCAAAAGGCTGACGCTCCAACATCAAACTACTACATCGGGAAAGGCAAGGTTGATATTCTCAAACAGGATATCATGACTCTTGATGCCAACTTGTTGATATTCGATGACGAGCTAAGTCCCTCGCATATCCGGAATTTGGAAAAGGCTCTAGAAATCAAGATTGTTGACCGCACCATTCTTATTCTTGATATTTTCGCAAAGCGAGCCAGAACCAAGGAAGCGATGTTGCAGGTTGAGCTTGCCCAGGCAACCTATCTTTTGCCACGGATAGTGGGAATGTATCGATCATTGTCAAGGCAAAAAAGCGGTACGGGCTCCAAGGGCCCTGGAGAACAACAACTCGAACTCGATCGTCGAGTACTGCGAGACAAAATCACAAAAACCAAACGCGAGTTGAAAGATGTTGTAATCACTAGAAGAACTCAACGAAACAAGCGCCGCCAGGCAAGCATCAAAACGGTTGCTATAGCGGGTTATACCAATTCGGGAAAGTCCACGTTGATGAACGCCATCTTGATGCACGCCAAGAAGAAGCCGGAAAAATACGTGTTTGAGAAAGACATGCTATTTGCCACATTGGAAACCCAAACTAGAGAAGTGAGTCTTGAGCATAACCGGAACTTTGTGATCACCGACACTGTGGGCTTTATTTCCAAGCTACCCCATAATTTAATCGAAGCCTTCAAATCAACCTTGGAAGAAGTCAAGGAGGCCGATTTGATTATGCATGTGATTGATGTCGCGAATCCAAACTACCAATTACAAGTCGCAACCGTCGAAACGGTATTGACGGAAATTGGCGTATCCAATATTCCGATAATTAACGTTTATAACAAAATCGATTTAGTTGAAACGCCATCACTCGAAACGGAAAATAATGCAATCTACATCAGCGCGCTCAATGACAACAACATTGACTTGCTTTTAAAGAAGATTGATCAACTATTATATAACGAGATCAAAACAACCAACCTCTTAATACCCTTCGCGGAGGGCCAGATTTACAGCTTCTTAAAAGACAAGGCTAATATAAGAGAAACCACTTACACCGATGAGGGAATCGTTCTAAAGGTTGAACTGACTGATGATCTTCTCTTAAAGTATAGCAACTATATTATCTGATATTTCCTTATACTAATAGAACATTTGCTGTTCCGATTTTATTGGAATTATATACTAGATTGTTTAAATCAAAGCGCGAATCAACTGATGATTCGCGCTGTTATTTATAGTAATCAATGAAAACTTTCATAAACACATAGTGGCGTAATTTGGGGATATTCCAAAACATACAGCCTTATCCAGAGTTATATAGATAGTCAAAATAATCCTCAATCAGCCCGACAAGCTCTACCACTGTCGAGGCTTTGACAAGCTTAACCTTCATTGCCTGAGAATCTTTGAGTCCTTTGATGTACCACGGTCCATGGCTACGCATTTCTAATACTGCAAGGTGCTCGCCTCTCGCTTTCACAAGAAGATCGAGGTGTTTGATGATCGTTTCTTTTCTCTCTTTAAGAGTAATGTGTTCAGTGTATTTACCCTCATTTAAATAGCATAGTGTTTGTTTAATTAGCCATGGTTTCCCCAGAATTCCTCGACCAATCATGACCGCGTCACAACCCGACGTTTTGATCATTTCCAGAGCGTCTTCTGGCGTATGAATATCTCCGTTTCCAATGACTGGGATCTTTACATTCTCTTTGATATCTTTGATTATTTGCCAATCGGATTTTCCTGAATAGAGTTGTGTCTTAGTTCGTGGGTGAATTGCTATAGCGCTAACTCCGGCCGTTTCCGCAATCTTAGCAATCGATATGGCATTAATATTGTCTAGATCCCAACCGCTTCTAATTTTGATTGTCACAGGCTTGTTCGTTGCTTTTATAACCGCTGTTATGATCTCTTTTGATCGTTCTTCGTCTTGCATCAATTTGACTCCGGCTCCGCCTTTGATAACCTTTTGAACGGGACAGCCAAAGTTGATATCAATGATGTCAGCCAGTGAATTTTGAGATACATATGCGGCGGCCTTGCCCATCGACTCAGGATCGCTTCCAAACAACTGGATCGCAATCGGTTTTTCCTCTGTTTTCGTATCGATCATCTCTAATGTTTTTTCATTTTTATAGAGGATGCCTTTATCTGAAATCATTTCCGTATATAAGAGTCCGGCACCGAATTCTTTTAAAATTCGGCGATAGGAAGGATCGGTGACTCCAGCCATCGGAGCGACAACGATCTGGTTATTGATTTCAATATTTCCGATTTTCCACTTCATTGTCTCACCTCTTTTTAGTCTGGACTGATATTGATTATAATACATTGC
>JAQVPE010000130.1 GCA_028702245.1 Candidatus Izemoplasmatales bacterium | reverse complement strand
TACGCTGATGACCTGAAAAAGAACGATGTTTTGTTCAATCAACAATTTTATGCCCTATCACTGATCGCAATCAAAGACGAAAAAGTTTTGTTACTCTACCTGGAGGACGACAAAACCTACTCTTTTCCCCAGATTGCTTATTCGCGGGAGAACGAGCAACCGCTCGCTCTCAATTCTTTGACCCGCGCCGCAGGCGTCGAGCCGCAATCGCTCGTTAAATCGGTCACGGTCATCGAGCATTTTTCCAAGCGGACTTACATCCATCATTATTTCAAGATCGTTTCCGCTATCGATGTCTTTAGTCAGCTGAAGAATGTCAAGGGAAAACCGGTTTGGCTCAAAGACTATGAGGCTTTGGAAACCCTCGGTGAATATCATGGCGATGATCCATGGGGGCAGCAAAAAATGGAGAGGGAATTCATCGCCCTTTTCAATTCAATCTAGCTTTTGACGATGTTAACATAGAATCCGATATCAAGAAATTATGCTTGCATATCACCATACCCTATGATATAATCATAGTCGCGCCCAAACCTGGAATCAACGAATCTCCAACGTTCATTGCGGATTTGGGTAAGTCATAATCAAAAAGGAGAAA
Organism: Candidatus Izemoplasmatales bacterium; assembly: GCA_028702245.1. Lineage (GTDB taxonomy): Bacteria > Bacillota_I > Bacilli_A > Izemoplasmatales > Hujiaoplasmataceae > JAAYZB01. Next base: position 3,430 of record JAQVPE010000130.1, on the reverse strand, counting down.
AAAATGGCACTGACAAAAGCAAGAATCAAGGAAATCGTCGTTGAACACGGTTTGAAAGAAGGGGACACGGGTTCTCCGGAAATCCAAATCGCGTTGCTTACAGAAGAAATCAACTCGCTTAACCAGCATCTTCTGAACCACAAACATGATTTCCATTCGCGCCGGGGACTTTTGATGAAAGTCGGTAAACGGAGATCACTTCTCAAGTACCTGCAATCAGTATCGGTCGAAAGATATCGCACTTTGATCACCAAACTCGGATTGCGTCGCTAGTTCTACCGCTTGAGCACCCATATTCCTGGGTGCTTATTCTTTAAAAAATTGAAAATGATTATCAGGAAATGTGGTATAATTACTCTTGATTCGTTTTCTAACCAAGAAATGAGGATAAAATAGATGAATGAAAAACAAGTATTTGTGATGGAACTGGGAAACCGAAAACTCCAGGTAGAGACATCACAACTGGCGAAACAGGCCACAGGCTCCTGTTTGGTGCGCTATGACGATACTGCTGTCTTGAGCGTTGCCGTCGTTGGTGACAAGCCGACGACCCAAGATTTCTTCCCCTTGATGGTCATGTATCAGGAAAAATTGTACGCTGCCGGCAAGATTCCCGGCGGTTTCTTGAGACGCGAAGGCCGTCCGACCGAAAAAGAGATCCTTTCTTCAAGAGCGATCGACAGGCCACTAAGACCATTGTTCGCGGATGGTTTTCGGAACGAGGTTCAGGTTATCAATACGGTGATGTCGGTCAATCCCGACTGTTCACCCTATGTAGCTTCCTTGATCGGATCATCACTCGCCCTCTCGATTGGCGGCATTCCTTTCAACGGACCGGTTGCCGGAGTCGTCGTCGGTTTGATCGATGGCAAGTTTATCTTGAATCCGACCGCTGAAGAGCTGTTGCTGTCTGATATCGATCTGACCGTAGCCGGAACCAAGGACGCCGTCAACATGGTTGAAGCCGGGGCTAAGGAAGTCCAAGAAGAAGTGATGCTCGACGCGATCATGTTCGCCCACGAGGAAATCAAAAAAATCATTGCCTTTGAGGAACAAATTATCGCCGCTGTCGGCAAAGAAAAAATCGCGATTGAGCTCCAAGTTGTGCCCGAAGCGATCAGCACGGCCGTTTATCAACTTGAAAAAGGCCGGATCGTGAAGGCGATCTCCACCAAAGACAAACTCGAGCGGCAAAACAAGATTCAGGCCATCGAGGATGAAATCCGCGAGGTTCTTGAAGCCAAGTTCCGCGATATGGGCCTTGATAAAGACGAAATCGAAACGAACATCAAATATGTCAATCAGGTGCTCGAGACCATCCAGGTCGATGAAGTCAGAAGACTGATCACCGTCGACAAAATCAGGCCTGACGGTCGGAAATGCGATGAATTACGGCAACTTGACTCAGAAATCGACTTGTTCGAAAGAACCCATGGGTCCGCTCTCTTCACAAGAGGCCAAACGCAAGCGCTAGCCACCGTAACTCTTGGTGCCCTAGGCGAGGCGCAGATCATCGATGGTGTTTCGATCGAAGATGGCAAACGTTTCATGCTGCACTATAATTTCCCACAGTATTCAGTCGGTTCCACCGGCCGTTATATCGGCCCCGGAAGACGGGAAATCGGGCATGGCGCCCTTGGTGAAAGAGCATTGCTTCAAGTATTGCCCTCGGAGAGGAATTCCCCTACACTGTTCGAGTCGTTTCGGAAATTCTCGAATCAAACGGCTCCTCATCGCAAGCGACGATCTGTGCCGGATCTCTGGCGCTGATGGCGGCGGGCGTGCCCATCAAAGCTCCGGTTGCCGGGATCGCTATGGGCCTTGTCAAAAAAGACGACCACTACACGATCCTCACCGATATCCAAGGCCTCGAAGACCATTTCGGCGATATGGATTTCAAAGTCTCCGGAACCAGAAACGGGATTTGCTCGTTGCAGATGGACATCAAGATTGCGGGCATCACCAGGGATATCTTGAAAGAGGCGATGAGCCAAGCCAACAAAGCAAGAAACGAAATCCTCGATTCAATGGAAAGAACCCTCGACAAACCTCGAAAAGAACTGTCTAAGTACGCTCCCAAAGTCAAGATGATGATGGTAAATGTCGACAAGATCCGCGAGATCATCGGCAGTGGCGGCAAAACGATCAGTTCGATTATCGAACAATGTAACGATGTCAAAATCGACATTGAACAAAATGGCCGCGTTACGATCATGCACCAAGATATCTTCTTCATCGAAAAAGCGCAAAAAATGATCGAGAACATCATTCGCGAAGTCGAAGTTGGCGAAGTTTACCAAGGCAAAGTCGTGAGGATCGAGAAATTCGGTGCCTTTGTCGAACTCTGGCCTGGTCAAGATGGACTTGTCCATATCCGCAATCTCGCGAAGGAACACATCGGCAAAGTCGAAGATGTTGTAAAAATGGGTGATATCATCACCGTCAAAGTTATCGGCGTTGATGACAAAGGTCGTGTTGACCTGTCTCGCAAAGCGGTCCTTGATTCACTTGGCAAATAAAAAGTAGTATAATATATGTGTCGGGCCATCGGGCAATCGAGCACCTCTTAGGTGTTAGGAAAGTCCATGCTAGCACAGACTGTGATGTCTGTAGTGATTGCGCTAAACGAATCGATAAGTTTAGGCGCCCAAAAGGTGACGGCGGCGAATTGGATTTAAAAGGCCATAGTAGCCATAAAGTGCCACAGAGACGAATCGTGCCGAATAGGTACGGCTGAAACGCGGTAAACCCCACAAGCTAGAAACCCAAATTACGGTAGGGGCACGACGGATCGGGAAACGAACCGGATCTGTCGACGGGCTTAGCCCGGAGATAAATGATTGCCGCTCCTAAGGGAGTACAGAACATGGCTTATAGATGGCCCGATCCAAAAAAGCATATCCAGCATATGCTTTTTTTGTTCGAACCAATTACCCTCTGAAGGCGAAAAAACTTGAAAGGGGTGGCTTGGTATAGTAAAATTAGTGGGAAGGGAGATGGGATCATGAGCGATAACTTCGATCAATACCGAAAACGCCAGCAGCAAATCCGTAACTTCTCGATCATCGCTCATATCGATCATGGCAAATCGACCCTCGCCGATCGGATCTTAGAGCTCACAAACGCGGTCTCGATGCGCGAAATGAAGAGTCAATTGCTCGACTCGATGGACCTAGAACGGGAACGCGGCATCACCATCAAATTAAATTCGGTTGAACTGAAATATACTAACGACCTCAATGAGGAGTTTGTCTTTCATTTGATTGATACTCCCGGACACGTTGATTTCACTTATGAGGTCTCGCGTTCTTTGGCTGCCTGTGAGGGCGCGATCCTCGTCGTCGACGCATCTCAAGGGATTGAAGCCCAAACATTAGCCAATGTTTACCTTGCGCTTGACAATAATCTAGAGATCATACCAGTCATCAAC
>JAQVPE010000129.1 GCA_028702245.1 Candidatus Izemoplasmatales bacterium | reverse complement strand
CTTCTTCTTAACATACCATATCCTATTTTTTGCACTCGTTTTGAACTGGGTCTTGCAGAAATCACGTTGATAGAATTTGAAAACAAAGAAGGATATTCATATCCGAAAGTGATTTCACTATCAAGTAATTCTCATTTGCGATAAATGTTAAATTATTGAAGTTATGCTTATATTTCGTTGTTATAAAGCAAAATGATGGGGGACAGGTTTTGATGAACGATATTGAGAATGAAATAGAACTCAGGAATCCCGATGAAGAAGAATTCAATGTGTGGTTTTCCGAATCTACTAACAGGCAAGCTTTAGATAGATCTTACGTTAATGATTCCGATTTCAATTTGGAGTTGGCAAAGTTACACGATCTGATTCCGCAAGTCTTGCCTCAGGGAAAAGACACGCCACGACATTATTTTCGAATATTATCAACCGCATTGAATAAAAACATTGGTTTTATCTGGTTTGGCGTAATGCCCGGTATAGAATTGACCGATATCATTTTGATGGACATTATTGTTAAAAAAGACTTCCAAGGGATCGGCTTGGGAAAAAAGATGTTACAAAAAATGCATGAAGAAATGAAACGTGAAGGCTACCAAAGAATCATCTTGGACGTCCTTAATCACAATCCCGCCAAATATTTGTACACCAAACTGGGATACCAACCAATCAGAGAAACCGATAAAGATGCGATTATGGTGATTAATCTGTAACGTGGATATATTTGCTAATCGTCATCTAATTGTCAAAGCTTAGCTTGTACTCGATCAAATATATGCCGTGTCAGGCTTGTTTGCCTTCAAATCATCCTGAAAATATACAACACAGGAGGTTCGTTTGATGACCCAATTTACCATTGATGTTATCGAGACTGTCAAGCAGATTCCAAAAGGGAAAGTGATGACTTATGGCCAAGTCGCCATTTGGGCGGGAAATCCTTGGGGTGCAAGGCAAGTCGTAAGAATCTTGAATTCGATGAGTCAGAAGCACGATTTACCGTGGCACCGGGTCATAAATGCCAAAGGCGAAATAGGCCTTCAAGGCGAAGGCGGTTTATTGCAGAAAGCACTTCTCCAAAATGAAGGAATATCATTCAAAGACAACCGCGTTGATTTGACGGCCTACCGTTTTGAGGTCGGCGCATGAATTCGTTGATTAAGGTAATCGCAAAAGAGTTTACTGATTCGGGAATCACCTGGGGCATCGGCGGATCGCTTGTTTTAAAAAGACACGGAATCGAACTTGTTGTCAAAGATATTGATATTTTAACGACGGTCGAAGATTTTGAAATTGCCAGCAAGATACTTGAAGACCTGGGAAAAAGTGTCCATAAACCGCCTTACAAAGGTTTCGAATCGAAAAGGTTTGCTAGTTTCGAGATATCCGGGATCGAAGTTGATTTAATGGCCGGGTATCAGGTTTTCTATGATGATAACATTTATTCGTACATGTTCACGAAAACGTCTGTTTCGTTGAAAGATCATTTTGAAAACGGCGTCATCAACTATACAAGTCTCGAAGATTGGTATATTCTATATCTCTTAATGAACCGCGTCAAAGACAAAGGCAAAATAAAAGCGCTTGAAGCGCATTTTAGAGATAACGGGATTTTGCGTAAAGATTTGCTTGATGAAGCCTTGAAAAACGCTCCGGATCGCGTTATCGATCACGTTAAGGAAAAACTTGGCATTTTGTTAGATGCCGAGATCGACAAGGGGATGATTTGATTGTTAGACAGATATAAGAAAAGCGATGAGACATCATATTCCCTTGGGACGACTTTGACAATCGAACTTCTTATCAAAAAGCCCGACAAAGTCAAGATGGTGTATGTCCATTCGAAGGCGATAAGAAACAATACCTTTAATCAGATAGAAGTACTTTGTCGAGACAACGCTATTCCCCTGGTAGAGAACGACAAAGTCTTCAATAAAGTTTCCGAAAAAGAAAATTGTTATGTTATCGGTGTGTTTTACAAATACATAGCCGCAATCAACAACGAAAACAACCATTTGGTTCTAGTGAATCCGAGCAACTCCGGCAACCTGGGAACAATTCTCAGATCGATGGTAGGTTTTGGTCTTTCTGATCTAGCGATCATCAAACCCGGAAGCGATGTTTTTGACCCCAAAACGCTTCGGGCATCAATGGGTGCTTTTTTCAACATCCGTTTCTCGTATTATTCGACTATTGACGATTATCTTCAAACAATATCTCAACGCGAGGTTTTCCCGTTTATGCTCGAAGCCCGATCTTGCTTGGGAACGTTTGCCTATCCAGAGAAGTACAGCTTGATTTTTGGCAATGAAGCGACAGGACTCGACGATTCCTTTAGTGCGATTGGCAACCCGGTTCGGATTGCCCATCATCATACAATCGACAGTCTTAGTTTGCCGATAGCTGTCAGCATCGCGCTTTATGAGTTCACGAAGTCAAAACACATCGATTAACCAAGAAGCCGCTCGGCTTTTTTGTTTTGCGATAATTTAAGCTTTTGTTCATCATTTATTAGCGACCGTCTATTAATGGAATCGCGGTTGTTTTAAGCGTTATTTTGCCATCAAAGATTCAATATCATCAGTTGTCATTTATATAAATAAATGATACACTTATAATAGACGGTATACGACATTATAGTCAATTTCAGTACCACACGTATTTTGGAGGCAAAACATGAGTGAAATTAAAGAACTTCTAACATCAGGGCTGGTTGCTTATCCCCAGTCTTTTAACCAAGTTAAAGATCTGGAAGTATTCATGGTCAAAGAAAAGGATAATGATATTTTGATTGTGCTTGGTGCCAATCGCGCACAATTTCAGGGCGTTGAGCATCAAGGGAGCGTTCCTTTTATCAAAGCAGAGCTGATTCATGATAACGCCGAGGCGCTTCGAAAATGGTTTCCGTTTACCAAACCGGTGCCTGTATTGAAAAACAAGCGTAGTTTCGGCGTTGGCGACCGGCTTGGGATCGCTTGCCCCGGACACATTCGCGTTTTTAAAGAGTATGATGCATACCCGGTATTTGCTCAGCAGTCGATTAGGGAGCTAAACCTTACGAATCGAACATATGCGGATGTTCTTGACGCCGTTACTTTTGCTGTTTTCAGAGACGGATACAAAGGCGGATTTGGCGCTGACGGCGATCATTTGAAAAAAAGGGAAGAAATCAAATACGCACTTGGCCTTGGATATACGATGATAACCTTGGATTGTAGCGAACACATCAATAACGACATCACCAATATGACTAAAAAGGCAATCGACAAAGCCGTCAAACTGCCCGATTCAATCAAAGATAGATATTTGAACAAAGAGTTCGAAATTGAAGGAGTCTGGATCAAATATGACATGGATTCTTTGAAAAAAACATATCTTATTTATGCGGATGCAATCAAATTCGCAACCGAAATTTACCATGAATTTTTCGTTGATGGCAAGGCAAATGCTGATTTTGAAATATCGATCGATGAAACGATGACGCCCACCGAGCCCGCCCAACATTTCTTTGTCGCAAACGAACTGACAAACAACTCGGTAAAAATCGATACCATGGCACCGAGATTTTGTGGAGAGTTTCAAAAAGGCGTCGATTATATCGGCGATATCGACCAGTTTGAGCGCGAAATCGATATTCATGCCAAGATAGCTCGCCATTTCGGCTACAAGTTAAGCATTCACTCTGGTTCGGACAAATTTTCGGTATTTCCTTTGATTGGCAAATACACCAAGGGAAATTTCCACGTGAAGACCGCGGGCACCAACTGGCTTGAAGCGATGCGGGCTGTCAGCAAATGCGATCCGGTGTTATACCGCGAAATCCACAAGTATGCATTATCGATGTTTACGGAAGCAAAAAAATACTATCATGTCACTACTGATCTAGCCAAAATTCCCGACGTCGATACTTTGAACGATGACCAATTACCGGAATTATTTAAACAAAATGATGCAAGGCAGCTAATCCACATCACTTATGGTTTTATCTTGAGTGCAAAAAATGATGATGGAAGTTATCTATTCAAAGACAGACTAT
>JAQVPE010000128.1 GCA_028702245.1 Candidatus Izemoplasmatales bacterium | reverse complement strand
TGTTGCTTCATCGCCAAGAAATGGTCTGGCGATGATTCTCCCTACCTTCCATTCATCCTTCATCGTGATCGCTCGGGCTTTCTTGCAGATATCGTAGAGTTCGTCAAGGGGAACAACTTCCTCATGAGCCGCGATCTGAAGGACCGAATCGGCCGAAGTATAAACGATCAAAGCTCCGGTTTTGACATGCTCGGGTCCTAGTTTTGCGATAATCTCTGTCCCCGAGGCGGCAATGTTGCCGATGATCTCTCGATTAGTCTCTTCTTTTAATAAAGCAAGCAATTCCTCCGGGAACCCCGTATCGGTAAACGTCTTAAATGGTTTGACGGTTTTGATTCCCATCAACTCCCAGTGGCCGGTCATCGTATCCTTGCCAGTGCTCAGTTCCGCCATTTTGGTGGAATTCGCAATTGGCCTTATGATGGGTCTCACGCCTTCGATCTTGGTCAAGTTACCATACCCAAAGCTCTCCAAAACCGGCAAAGTAATGCCCCCGGCCGCTTTCGCCAAGTTGCCGATCGTATTTGCGCCTCGATCGTCATACAAATCGGCATCGGGCATTTCGCCGACGCCAACCGAATCCATGACAATCAGAAAAATTCTTTTGTATTTCATGATTGTTACTCCTTCCGAGCCCGCGGATGCGCATTTGAATACGCGTCTACGAGATGCTTTTTACTGATGTGGGTGTAGTTCTCGGTTGTCAGGATATCCTCGTGTCCGAGGAGTTCCTGGACCGCTTTGAGGTCGGCTCCATTCTCAATCAGGTGGGTGGCAAAGGAATGCCTGAGGGTATGCGGTGAGATCTGTTTGTCGATCGCCGCCTTTTTGGCTAGTGTTTGGATGACCTTGAAGAAGCCGACGCGGCTGATCTGTTTGCCTCTGTTGTTCAGAAACACCGAATCTTTGTCGAGGGGTTTCTGCTTCTGCCTTGAGAAGGACAAGTAGTTTCTAAGGGCGATGATCGCCTCTTCACCAAGCGGAACAATTCTTTCCTTGTTGCCTTTACCGGTGATTTTGACGAATCCCATGTTGAGATGCAAATCGACGAGTCTGAGCCCGATCAATTCGGTAACTCTAAGTCCGGATCCGTAAGCCAGTTCGAGCATGGCAACATTGCGCAGATCCGAAGGTTTGCCTTCGCCAATCGCCGAATTCAGAAGTCTCTCGATCTCCTCTAGATTCAAAACGACCGGCAAAGACTTGGGCGTCTTCGGCTTTTGCACCTTGCTGGCAATGTTTTCGGTAACTTCTTTTTCCAGCAACAAATATTTATGAAAAGAACGAATCGAAGAGAGTTTCCGGGTGATGCTCGAGGGCACCATCGCCTGTCTTTTGAGTTTCAAAACATAGTTTTGGAGATGTTTCTTTTCGACTTGTTCCATTCTTTTGAGGTTATAATTTTGACCAATGAATTCCAAATAGTCCTTGATGTCGTTTTCATATGAAAGAATCGTGTTCTTACTGAGACCTTTTTCATTCCGCAAGTAATACACATATTCTTTGAGAAGTATTTTGAGCATCATTTCCTCCTAGATAACCGCTAGATACACTTGGTTGGCCAGATCGAAGCCGCGCTTCGTGAATCTCAGATGGCTCTTGGTTAGTTCAAGCAAACCATTGTCGAGATGTTGTTCGAGCCCGGGGAACACCTTGAAAAGGGGAACCAAAAACCGCTTCTCGAACGCACTGAGTTCGATCCCCTCCCGCAGTCTAAGACCAAGGATGACAAGCTCTTTTTCGGGTTCTAACGTTTCAATGGTTTGTTTCGGCACGCCGTGCATGTTGACTTCGCTAATGTATTCGCTGATTTTGAGGGGGTTAACATAACGATGATTGTCAAATTGCGAAGCCGCTTTCAAACCGATGCCGAGGTATTCCTGAAGTTGCCAATACAAGCGATTATGTCTTGCTTCATGGCCTTCACGGGCAAAATTGCTGATCTCGTAGCGATTATAACCATGAGTTTCAAGTGTCTGGACGACCAGTTCGCTCTGATCACAAACATCATCCTCTAAAGGCATGGTCACCACTTTGTTTTTCACGAGGTGGCTCAGTATTGTTCTTGCTTCAAGAATCAGCGAATAATAGGAGACATGATCTGGTTCTAGCCCTAAAAGAAATCGCAAATCGTTAGCGATTATTTGAAGATTTTGGCCGGGATAGCCGTAGATCATGTCGATATTGATATCGACAAACCCTTTTTCTCTCAAAAGACGAACTGCCTGCGAAACAGTGTCAAAGCCACCCTCTCGCTGCATCTTCTCGAGGATTTCCAAAGCAAACGTCTGAACCCCGAGGGAAATTCTGGTCACGCCGGCGTCAAGCATCAAATCTACTTTTTCGATATCGATGTCTTCCGGATTGGCTTCGATAGTGAACTCGACTACTTTGGACATCGCCTTTAACCTTGAAATCATCTTAAGAAGCATCTTGAACAGGGGCGTTTCAAGGCATGACGGGGTTCCCCCGCCAAGGTATACCGTCTCGATCCCCTCAAGCAAGGGTTTTCTGAACTCAAGTTCTTTTTGAAGCGCCAGCAAATACGCTTCTTTGAGTTCTCGTTTGGCGACTAGCTTGGAAAAATCACAGTAACTGCAAATCTGTTTGCAAAACGGAAGGTGGATATATAATCCCTTAATCAAGACGATCACCAATATTATGTTAACATAAATCGCTCTTTTTGTATACCGATATACACCCAAATAACAAGGGCGCCCTAATTAGGGACGCCCTATTCTTCATCAAGCGATAATACCGCCATGAAAGCCTCTTGAGGGATTTCTACCGCACCGACAGCTTTCATTCTTTTCTTGCCTTTCTTTTGCTTCTCGAGAAGCTTCTTCTTTCTGCTTACGTCGCCGCCATAGCACTTCGCAAGAACATCTTTTCGCAAAGCTTTGATATTGGTCCTAGCGATGACCTTATTGCCGATAGCCGCCTGGATCGGAATCTCAAAAAGCTGCCTGGGCAGCAGTTCCTTGAGCCTTTGGCAGATCCTTAGCGAGCGGGGGTAGGCAAAATCCTGATGGAGGATCAAAGCCAGGGCATCAACAACCTCGCCATTTAGAAGAATATCGATCTTGACAAGTTTGCTCTCACGATAACCGATCGGCTCATAGTCGAGCGATGCATAACCCTTGGAACCGGATTTAAGCCGGTTGAAGAAATCAAAGATGATCTCGGAAAGAGGCATCTCATAGATGATCTCGACCCGGGAATCGCTGACATATTGCATATCTTTGAATACTCCGCGCTTTTGCTGGCAAAGTTCCATGACATTCCCGACATAGTCTTTCGGCGATATAATGATGGAGCGAACATAAGGCTCTTCGATCCGGTTGATTCTTTGAACCTGCGGCATCAGCGCCGGATTGTCGACCTCAATCATGGAATTGTCGGTCAAATGGACGTGGTAATTGACTGAGGGGGCGGTGGCGATGACATTCTGCTTGAATTCCCGCTCCAATCTTTCCTGAAAGATCTCCATATGCAACATCCCAAGAAAACCAACTCGAAAACCAAAGCCGAGAGCTTCCGACGATTCCGGCTCATAGATCAAGGACGCATCACTCAATTTCAGCTTTTCCAAGGACTCTTTCAAATCGCCGTAGTCATCGGCGTCAACCGGATAGATGCCCGAATAGACCATCTGGGTCAGTTTCCGATAGCCGGGAAGGGGGCCGGAAGCCGGATTGTCGCTTTTTGTGATCGTGTCGCCGACATGGACCTTATCGACGTTTCTGATGGTGGCGGAAAGCCAGCCGACGTCACCCGGCCCAAGATAGGCCCGCGATTCTTCTTTCGGGGTGTAAACTCCAAGATCAGTGATCTCATAGGTAGCTCCGGTAGCCATCATCCGGATCTCGTCTTTAGGTTTGATGACTCCGTTAACGACCCGTACCAAGGGAATCACGCCGCGATAGGTATCGAAGAATGAATCAAATATCAAAGCCTGAAAGGGAGCTTCGGGGTCGCCCTTGGGGGCGGGGATCTTCATGCAGATCTGTTCGAGTATCGCTTTGATGCCAATGC
>JAQVPE010000127.1 GCA_028702245.1 Candidatus Izemoplasmatales bacterium | reverse complement strand
ACATTAATCACAAATTTTTTTCTTAACTGATTTAGCAGTGTATACGTCAAGTTAATATGATCCTTAGTTCGCACTTTATGATTTTTAGGAATCAAGAGCGATTGATCGGACAGCACGCATGAATGATGTAAATGTTTCAAAATACATAAAGTGTATTTTAAATCATATTCAAACAAAAGATATAAAGATATCCTTGGTCTCCCTTTACTCTCGGAATACAAATCCTTTACCAAGTCTCTCACAAACTCAAAATCGATCACGCTCTCGATCTTTCGCACCAGATGTTTCTCGGGAACCATTGATTCGACGCTGATCATTTGGATATTGTCTCTACTTGTATCTTCTTTCTTCGTCATCATTTGCGATCACCTGTCGCTATTTTACCCTTTTACTATATACTTGTATATAGTAACTTCGAAATCTGTTGTATCTTGTGGATAACTCAAAGAAAAAGTACCCTTTATATGGATACTTTGTCTACAGTCTGAGACCGGCACGAATCGTGCCGGTTTTTTAATGGTTGAAACAGGATCAATTGTCTTAGCGAACGGAATCCTTCAGTACTTTGCCAGCTTTGAAAGTAGGTGCTTTGAGAGCGGGGATCGTGATGATGGCGCCTGTTCTGGGATCATGGCCGGAGCGAGCTTTGCGGACTTTGACTTCGAAAGTTCCAAATCCGGTCAGGATAACTTTCTCGCCTTTTACCAAGGCTTCTTGGATTGCGAGTACCGTCGAGTTTAGGGCGTTTTCCGCGTCCTTCTTCGTGAGGTCGGCGAGTTCGGCAATTCTTGCGACTAGTTCAGATTTGTTCATCTAAATATCCTCCTAATATCTGTTTATAGCCTAATTATAGGCAGTTTATTATTTAAATGCAAGCGCTTAGCATAAAAAAGCCCGTTTTTTTCGTAATTTTAGCCATTATTCCCGGTTTCTGAGGATCATTTTGATCGGAGTTCCGGTAAAATCGAATCTTTCCCTGATCCGATTCTCCAAATACCGGTAATAGCTGAAATGGAGCGAATTGGTGTTATTAACGAAGAGAACGAACGTCGGGCACTTGCTTTTGACCTGGGTTGCGTAATAGACCTTGATCGTTGCCTGATTATGTTCTTTGGGCGGATTGATGAGCATCGCTTCGGAGATCACCTCGTTCAAAGCCGAGGTTTGGATCCGGCGTTGATAGTTGTGGTAGCTCTTCTCGATCAAGGGAAACAACGTATTAATGCGGGCTTTGGTGGTGGCTGAGAGAAAGGCGATTTCAATATAGGGAAGAAACTGGAATTCCTGGCGGATCTTCGTCGTCCACTCGTGGATGGTGTTGGTGGCCTTTTCGATGGCGTCGTACTTGTTGACGACGAAAACCATCGCTTTTTCATTTTCGAGGGCGTATCCGGCAATATGTTTATCCGTTTCATTGATGCCGTCAAGAGCATCAAGGACCAAGAGACAGACGTCACTTCTTTCGATTGCCTGCATGGCTCTAAGCGTACTGTACTTCTCGACGCTTTCAAACGCCTTACCTCTTTTTCTGAGACCGGCGGTATCAACGATGACATAGTCTTGGTCATCCTTGGTGAAAGACGTGTCGATCGCATCGGTGGTGGTTCCCTGGATACTGCTCGTGATGACACGCTCATAGCCAAGGATCGCATTTGTCAGCGAGGACTTCCCGACATTGGGACGACCGATTACCGACAGCCTGATCGTTGATTCGGGATACTCAACCTCTTCGTATTCGCCAAATAGCGAGACAACTTTGTCGAGCAGATCGCCAAAGCCGATGCCGTGGGCTGCAGAAATCGGCAGCACATCTTCGGCTCCGAGTTCGAAAAACTCATAATAGCGCTGGCGGATACTCTCGTTATCGGTCTTGTTGACAGCAACGATGGTGGGCTTGTTGGCAGAAAAAAGCAACCTCATGATCTCGTAATCGTCGGGAAGAAGACCCGACATCCCATCGACGACGAAGACGATGACCGTGCTTTCGATGATGGCGATCTCGGCTTGGGCCTTGATTGTTGACAAAAAGGGCGCATCGCCAATCTCGATGCCACCCGTATCGATCACGGAAAACGTTTTGCCCAGCCAAGTGCCTTTTCCGTAGATGCGGTCTCTGGTGGCACCGGGCATGTCGTTGGTGATCGCTTTGCGTTCGCCGACGATGCGGTTGAAGATCGTCGACTTGCCGACATTGGGTCGGCCGACGATTGCGACTGTTGGTAGCATGTCCACCACCCTCAAATATTTCTACTTCTTATACTTTTCAAAAAGATCCGCCAAAGACTGGTTAGCAGAGACATTGTCTTTGAGGTGCTCTTCGAATTCTTTTCGTTGACTTTTTTCGGTAACTTTGGACAAAGAAACCGTCATCCGCCATTCCTTGGGGAAAAACTGGATAACTTCCACGGTCAGGATATCCCCGACTTTGACGACGTCTTCGACGCGGTTGACCCGTTCGGAAGCAAGTTCGCGGATCGGTAGATAGGCTTCGACGCCTTGGACTTCGACGATTGCGCCTTTTTCTTCGATGGTTTTGACGGTCGCCGCCACATGTTCGCCGACTCTGAGCTTCAAGTCCGCCCAAGGATTGTAGTCAAGATGTTTCTTCGAGAGCGAGAATTGTTTCTTCTCGGCGGATATGGAAGTGATTTCGACTTCGATCAAGTCGCCGAGATTGACTCTGCCGGCGAGGTTGTCGTTCGGATCCCAGGAGTAGTCGGCTCTTGCTAGAAGGCCGGTAACGTCGCGCTCGATTTCGACAAGCATGCCAAATTGCATCTTCTTGACGATCTTGCCTTCGACTTTGTCGCCAACCTTATGGTTTTTGAGGAAAAGGTCCCAGGGGTGCTCTTGTAATGCGCGGATCGATAATGAGATGCGACGTCCTGATATTTTGATGATCTTGCATTCGACTTCGTCGTTTTCGTTTAGGACTTCTTCGACCTTTTTGACATGGTAGTGGCTGAGTTCGCTGATATGGATCAAACCTTCGATCAGTTCAGACAATTCGATAAACGCCCCGAAATCCATGATCTTTTTTACTTTTCCCTTGACGATGTCGCCGACATTCAGAGCTTGGATCTCCGCTTTTTCTTGATTTTTGAGCCGTTCATAGTCAACCGTTTTTTTGTTGGCGATGATACGTTCCTTGTTGCGCTCCTGACGGATGTCGATGATCCGGACGGTGATGTCTTTGCCGACATATGCCGCCTTGTCTTCGGGAGAAAGACTATCGAGTTGGATCAATGATTCAGGCAGAAAGATCTCAATCGAATGATAATCAAGGATCAAACCGCCCTTGACGTTTTTTTTGACTTTTGCGATTATGTCGTGTTCGACCTTGATGTCTTCCCGGTATTTGGCTTGGGTTTGGCGGCGCTCCAGGTCTCTTCGGGACAGCAACATGATATTATTATCGTCACCGTGGGCCAATTTAGTGATTTGGGCTTCGATTTCGTCGCCAACTTTGACTAAGTCCTTGGCGCTTTGGACTTTCTTTGTGGATAGATGGTCTTTGTAAATGGTCCCTTCAAAAATATAGCCGACATCGACAAGCACTTCCTCATCGTCGACTCTGACGACTATGCCTTTGACAATGTCGCCTTCTTTTACATTCTTGATTGTGTCGATGTTTTGCTCCATGTTTTCCATTAGTTTCTCCTCATTATGCCGATAGCTTTGATGAACATATCGTAAATTGTGTTTGCAACTTGATTGATGTCGAGATTTGATGTGTCGAGATAAATGGCGTCTTCCGCCTGTCTCAGGGGATTGTAGTTTCGGCTGGAGTCGATCCGGTCGCGCCGCTCGATTTCTTTGATCAGCCGTTTGAGATCGGATTCGATGCCAAGCGATAGGTTTTCCTCGTGGCGTCTCCTAGCTCTTTCTTCAACCGAGGCCGTCATGAAAATCTTCAGGTCGGCGTTTGGCAAGACTACGGTGCCAATATCCCGGCCGTCCATGACGACGTTGGTGTCGTTGGCAATTTGTTGTTGGATTTCGACTAGTTGATTGCGCACCGGGATATGCATAGCGACGACACT
>JAQVPE010000126.1 GCA_028702245.1 Candidatus Izemoplasmatales bacterium | reverse complement strand
GACCCCATCGCCGCTTTCAAAGATTAACTTGACTTTCATCGGAGCACCTCCAGGCATCGATCCCGGGTGTCTGTTTACTGATTCCGCTTCGCCAACGATAATCTCATAACCTTTGTTTAGAGCTTGGGCGGCGGTTAATCCGGCTGCCGCAAAAGCCTTGCCGTTCAAGACGGTCGAGAAACAACCGACAACGCCGTAGTTTACCCGGCGTGTATCAAACAGATTGGCTCCGACGATTCTCGCTTCCATTGTCGCAATCGAGGCTAGTTTCAAGTTTGCCGGCTTGTGATCGAAGAAAGATACCTTTTCGGCGCAATCGCCGCAACTAAAGATGTTTGGATCGCTCGTAACCATGTAGCGGTTTACTTCAATGCTTCTCGTAGGTCCTAAGGCAAGCCCGGCTTCGACAGCAAGTTTCACATTAGCCTGGCAACCGATTCCGAGGATTACCATGTCGGCTTCAATAACTTTACCGCTGTCAAGTCTGACTTTTTCAACTTTCTTGTCGCCAATGATTTCTTCAACTTTTTCGTTGAGCAACAAATTTATTCCTTGTTCAATCAAGGCGTTTTCGGCCAACACACAGAACTCATCATCGTAAACCAGTTTAAGACTGTGGTCTTGCATTTCGATAACGTTGATTTCTAACGCGGGATTGAACTTTTTGCATTCTTCAGCCATTTCAGCGCCAATGAATCCGCAACCGATAATCGCAACCGCTTTGGCTTTAGCCATTTCTTCCTGAACCGCTGTCAAATAAGCTGGATTCTTGATGATCGGAAATACGTTTTGAAGCTTGGCTCCGGGAATTCCGGGAACGATTGGATTCGATCCTGTCGCAATGACCAATTTGTCATAGCTGAGTTTTCCCTTTTCTTTGGTGCTAACCGTTTTTTCTTCCTTGTTGATGCTTGTGACCTCATCGACAGCAACATCAACCTTCGCTGCTTCCATCATCTTATCGACGGGAATCAGGTTTTTCATCGCATCCTTGACGGTTCCATAGACATAGGGAATCCCACAAGGAATCGGTACATCCTTCACGTCTCGCACCACCAAGATTGTTTTCGTTGGATAGTGCTTTCTCGCCGTGAGGGCGGCGGTCGCTCCGGCAGCGCTGGCGCCAATGACAATTACATCGTAATTCATGACATTTGTTCTCCTTATATATATGACATATGCCAATATCATGATAATCCCAAACATGACATATGTCAATAAAAACATCCGGTATTCCGGATGTGTTTTTGGATTATGCTGTGTTTTTTATGTTGGTACACGTTTGCTTCTGATAAGCAATATTATGACCATTACAACTACATACGCCAAACAGCCAAACAAGGCGACCAAGTCAAGTGCTCCTTGGTATGTTTGTCCGTATCCGATTGAAGGCAACATCAAGAATCCAAAGAGCGGCAAAGCCATCATGATTGCCGTTCCCGAGCCCATGACCATATCTTCGGCGACCGGTGACTCCAAGTCGCGGTCGATGCCCTTGAGCAGGGCGATGCCCGTGGAGGCAACGCCACAAAGCATCCCGAACAAGCCAACAAAGTATTCATCAGAAAATAAAGTATATACTTTCTTCGTGATATAGCGAACGTAAAAGAGAGTAAGAACACCGCCAACAATCGATACAATTGTCAACAAAAGCCAGAATTCAACCAGAAAATCGAGGGTGATGGTCAAAACGGCTCCGGCGATCATATAGTTGAAACAAGTCGAACTGAAATTCGAAAGGATATAATCATTCATCATGAAATCGACGTTTTTGCCTTTGGCTTTGATCTTATTCAACAACCATTTATATAGTAGGGCGTATCCAATACCGATGATGAAATTAAAGCCTTGCATCAACCCAAAGATGGTCCCGCCGATACTGCCAAGATTGGCAAGCAGTTTTTCAAAAACAAACAAAGTCAACCAAACGAGTCCATAGATGATCGATATGATCACAAGTTGGATCGTCAAACCATCGAGAACGCTGACTTCCTTCACGGTATCGATTTCGATCGTCGTTTTACCAAGCGAACGGTCAGAATATTGTGTTGGCTTCTGAACGCCCCGCTTGCGAGCAATGACATTGATGGCGAGAACACCAACGGTGCCGCCAAAGACAAATCCCAGAAAAGCATAGGAAGCTCCGAGAGCCACCCCGTGTCCTCCGAGCATCTCAGACCACATCGAACCAAAACTCATTGCCAATCCGGGGCCTTGTCCAAATCCCAGAGGCAACAACATTCCCGCCCCGACAAACTTATCGGAAAAGAAAATCAAGACAAGCAAGATGCCGATAAATCCTTGAAGGGCATATGTACTAGTAATCACCATTCCCGTCGACCAAGCTTTTCTTTTGTTCTTGCTTTTTCCTTGTTTAAGCGCAAGAGCGATAAAACCAAGGGCAAGCGCATGATAGACGATCGTTTCCATGACGATGACATCAATCGTATACGATCCCGGAATGACGACACTAGAGAACAACAATCCGATCAAACCGCCCAACAAGGCTGTCGGCAAGACGATCCTGTTCAAAAAAGGTAATTTAGTTTTCAATATTTTCCCGATGAAAAGCAAAATGCCGATAAAGATAAAATAGATGATTACTCCCCACTTGTCCACAACTGTATCCTCCCGGTTGATGTTTAGATTCTTTGTTAACAAGAAGCTTAATTAGCTGTTTGAATTCCCTTGACTGCATTCTATCTTCGTAATCCGATTATATCATATTCAACATTTGAAAGCGGGATAATTTATGTTTTTTTTACATCAACTGTTTTCTATATCTTATTTTGTTATAAGTATGGACAATATTATTGGCTGCGATTATTGTTTATGATATGATATGTTTGAACTTGGAGGTCAATATGGACAAGAAAATCCCCTTGCATATTCAAAAAGCTATCAAAATCCTGCAAAAAGGGGAAATAACTGAATACTATGTTTATAATAAAATCGCAAAAAGAGTCAAAAACCAGCAAAACCAAGACATTTTGAAAAGAATCGCCTCTCAGGAAAAATCACACCATGACATCTGGGCGGCTTATTTGGACAAACCTGCTCGTCCCAATCGATTAGTAATATTTTTCTTTAATCTTCTTTCATTGATCTTTGGCTACACCTTCGCACTCAAAATAATGGAGAAGGGCGAAGCCAAAGCCCAAAGTAATTACGAGATGATTGGTGAGTATGTTGAAGAGGCCAACAAGATAGCCCTTGAAGAAGACGAACATGAACATGAATTGATCGCGATGCTCGATGAGGAGCGCCTAAACTATGTCGGTTCGATGGTTCTCGGTCTGAACGACGCTTTGGTCGAACTTTCCGGTACGCTCGCAGGTTTGACTTTTGCCCTTGCGAATACGGCGTTGATCTCCCTTTCCGGACTGATAACCGGAATTGCGGCCAGTTTGTCGATGGCCGCAAGCGAATATCTGAGCGCCAAAGCGGAAAACAAACCCAATGCCCTGAAGTCTGCGCTTTACACCGGCGTCGCTTATATCTTCACCGTTGCTTTGTTGGTGCTTCCCTATTTGCTCATTGAAAACCATTTTTTGGCTTTAGGAGTCATGCTTGGCACGGTTGTCCTGATTATCTTTCTATTCAATTTCTACATATCGGTCGCGAAAGATCTTCCTTTTCGAAAAAGATTTCTCCAGATGGCCATCATCAGTTTATCGGTTGCCGGAATCTCGTTTTTGATCGGCATCCTTATTAAGAGTTTGCTGGGCGTCGATGTCTGATTTAAGTTAATGACAATCCAATTATAATTTAGCCGCATATAACAAACATAAAAGATGTTAATGAACACAGATGATTTTGTGTCTCTTAACATCTTTTCTTTTATTTGGTAATGAATGCCTATTTTGATTGGAGGGATTCGTTATCATCCAAACACTTCGGCTATCCGATTCCGGATTGCCATCAGTTCTTCCTTTTGAGCAACGGTCAAGGTCGCAAAATCATAGTCTTTGACGAGTTCCGCTGATACGAGCAAATCATCAAACAAATCCTGAAGCGCGGTTTCAAGAGCAAGGATGGGCGACACCGAATCCTCGTCAATCAAATCCGTATAGAGCGCAAAAGTGCCGATAAGGTCGAAGATGG
>JAQVPE010000125.1 GCA_028702245.1 Candidatus Izemoplasmatales bacterium | reverse complement strand
GGCACTAGATTCGCCGGCAACGCGATCAGGGTCGATTCCATCGGCGTCGAATGGTATTCGCCCTATCTCAATCTGAACCTTAAAAATTTCAATACGGCCGATATCGGCGATTTGGATCTTCCAATCGGCGATGTCGAAGGAGCTCTCGAGATAATCGAGTCCACCGTCTCAAAAATCGTCAACGACCACAAAAAACCGATGATGGTCGGTGGCGAACACCTGGTGACCTATCCGGTTATCAAGGCTCTTTACCCATCGTATCCAGATCTTCACATCATCCATTTAGATGCCCATACCGATCTTAGAGATACGTTTCTTGGACGCAAATTATCGCATGCGACCGTCATCCGAAGATGCCATGATCTGCTTGGTGATGACCGCATCTATCAGTTTGGCATCAGAAGCGGAGACGAATCGGAGTTTGCCTGGGCCGATTCCGGACATACGAAACTGCGCCGTTTTGATCTTGAAGGCCTTAAAGAGGCAATCGCCACGATCAATCCCGCTCCCATCTACATCACCATCGATCTTGACGTTCTCGATCCTTCTGTCTTCCCGGGTACCGGCACTCCGGAAGCCGGAGGCATCACTTATAAAGAATTGCTTGATGCGATCATGGCTTTTTCTAATATCAAAAACCTTGTCGGTGCGGACATCGTCGAACTCAGTCCCATGCTCGATCCATCCGGAACCTCGACTGCAGTTGCGGCAAAGACCCTAAGGGAAATGGTATTGCTTCTCCATAGCAAAAAATAAAGGAAACTCTCGGGTTTCCTTTTTTTTGACCAATTATTACTTGTCACGAACGCAAATGGCGTCGATTTCGATTAAAACATCCTTCGGCAATCTGGCAACCTCAATTGCCACTCTTGCCGGACGATGGCCCTCAAAAAAATCTTGATACACGGAATTCATCGCGGAAAACTGCTCCATATCCTTCAAATAGACGGTGCATTTCGCGATGTTCTGAATGCTAAATCCGGCAGCTTCAACAATCCTCTTGATGTTTTCAAGACTTTGCCGGGTCTGTTTCGAGATGTCCTCTGATGGCGATGCCATCTTGATTGGGTCAAACGGAAGCTGACCCGAGACGAACAAGATGTCATTTACGAGCACCGCTTGTGAGTAAGGTCCAATCGCTTTTGGAGCTTTGGTTGTTTCGATGTACTTCATTATATCCCTCCTATATATTAAATACTCAATCATCCAACAAAACTAACCTGAAAATGTTTCTAAGCTATGATCATGACCCACAAAAAGAAACGCCAATCCATAAAGAAGCCAGTGGAGCGCAAAAAAGAATAAGATGAAGAAGAGCGTAAAAAGGTCGATACCCTTAAAAAACTGTTTGACGATACTGAAAATATTCAGAATATCCCAAGAGTTGAATCGTAGAAATCTGCCGATGTAGATCGCCAAACTTGAAAGCAGAAAAACAAGGGCTGTAAGCAGCCATTTGGGCTTGAAATTCCACTTAGAAAAGTGATTGATCCTTACCGACTCGAAACTAGACAGTCCGAGCGCAACGCCAATCAGGGCGCCAAACAAGATATGGAACAAACCCAGGTAAGCCAAGAAACCCCGGAGATAGACAAGCGGTTGGTAAAGTTCGGCTCTGATGAAGCCTGCGGCATCCACATAGATGAAGTCGGTCAATATATATAGTGAATTTGGAAAAAACAAGAGCCAGAGCCCTAAAAGAACCGCCATTAATGGCTTTTGCATCTTCTTTTTTTGAAGAATATAAGCAAAAAGAAACGGCAGATATCCAAGCGCCATATTCCAGGCCAGCATAAGATGAAGCGTGTCTTTGACGAAAAGAAACACCATCGGTGATAACAAAATATACGCGAGCGATGTCAGGCTAAGAAAAAAGAATCGATTCCGGCTGATCATATGTTGAAAACAAGAATGAGCACGTTGACGATCGCAACGATAACCATGGCGATGATCCAAGTATTAATTTTGGTATCGTCTTTTCCCAAAGCTGCCCTGAGGCCAAGAAACAGCTCAATCGCAAAAACCATGCCCAAGCCGATGGGCTTAGGCAAGATAGTACCGGGATCGCCGGAACCGGAGATCTGCATCACCAATGAATCCGGAAGCACAAAAAATAAGATAATGTTGAAGACAAGTGCAATCGCGATGAAGACGTAGCCGATGTATTTCCCTTTCATTTCCTTACCTCGCTTTCAAAACCGGCAATTTTTTATCAAGGATAGAAAGCAACCATCCCAAGCTCCCGGCGAAGACACTGATAATAACAATCGAAAGCAGCACAAATCCAGAACCGATTGTATCCGGATCAAGAAAGAAATACGCATATTTAGAGACGTTCTCGCCGTTTGTGAATGTTCCTCCCAGCAAAGCATAAAGTTGGGAATACAATAAATAAAACGCCGGCATTACCAGACAAAACGCAATCTGAATGCCTTTGATTTCGTTTTCACGATCAAATAGCAGGAAGTCCGCAAGCATCATCAACGGTGCGAACGTATGAACGGGAAAATCATACCAAAAAGGAAATTCGAAATCTCCCGTAGCAACAAAAGATGGATAAAGAATGAGATGATAAACAAAGAAAGTAATCAAGATCCCGCTTGTCATTATGAATTTAAGCCGTTTTAACAACTTGGGTTTCATTCCGGGAAATAACAAAAGCGCAATCACCATGATCAAGACAAACAAATTACTTTGAAGTGTATAATAAGAAAGCGCCCGCACCAGATTGCCTTGAAAAACGATATTGGCAATGATCCCGGCCAGGGTTCCCAGTGCAAAGACGATCCTGAAGACGATTTTGACAATCGAAGTCTTCTCCATTATTCAATCATCCTCCACAACTCCAACCTGATCTCTTTGGATTCAACATCATGATTGCCGTAACAGCCTAAATCAACCCCAAGAACTTGAAATCCTTGAGAAAGATAAAACTTGATTGCGTCAATGTTGGTGGTTTGGGTTTCGAGGATGACGGCTCGGGCGTTCTTTTTCTTCGCAATCAATTGTGCGTGTTCCATCAATTTAGATCCAATACCTTTGTGCCTAAAAAGGAGATCAACCCATAATTCGGTGATACGAAGCCGATTGTTCCAACCTTCGTAAGAAATCTCAATGAGACCGATCAACCGATTTGAAGCAAAAACCCCATAAGCTTCGGCATCCGGAAAATAGTCGGGGTATAAGTTGATCACAAACGACTTGGAAACTTTATTTGGCAGTTTCTTCTCAATTAAATCGAAAGCGAAGCCGCCATGATTTTCTAATTGCATCAATCCGAAATATGAGTCGGTTTCATACGTTACCGTCTCTTTGTATCCTTGATAGATTGATTTGTCCAAATAAACGATATCTTCCATCATGACCCCTTTGATAAATCCAATATCAAAAACTACCACATTAACAAAGAAAAAACAAGTTGTAGCTTGTTTTTCCTATAGGTTATGAGTTAATTTCCTGTTTAAATAACTTCGAGCTTTTTCCCAACTTTGTTGAAGGCTTCAAGAGCAAAATCGAGATCGGCTTTTTCGTGCATGGCGCTGATCATCACTCTCAACCTGCCTTTGCCCTTCGGAACAGTCGGAAAGACGATTCCGGAAACAAAAACACCCTCTTCAAGCAAGGCCTTAGAAAAAGCCATCGTTTTGGCTTCGTTGCCGATCATCACCGGGGTGATCGGCGTTTCGCTATGGCCAATATCGAATCCAAGATTTCGCATGCCCGCCTTGAAATACATAGCATTTGCCCAAAGTTTCTTGGTGTGCTCCTCGCTTTCAAAGAGCATTTTCACCGATTCGGTGATAGCGCCAATAGCTGCCGGTGGCAGCGCGGTGGAAAAAAGCAGTGGCCGGGCCCGGTGCAAGAGCCATGTTTTCACCTTGGCCTTGCAGGCGACATAGCCCCCGACAACGCCAATCGCTTTTGAAAGGGTTCCAACGATAAAATCGATTTTGCCGTGGAGGTGGAAATGATCGACGGTACCTCGTCCTGATTTTCCCAAAACGCCGCTACCATGGGCATCGTCGACGTAAGTCAGGCAATCGTATTTATCCGCGAGTTCCACGATTTCAGGAAGTTTGGCCAAATCGCCGTCCACCGAGAAAACTCCATCAGTGATGATGA
>JAQVPE010000124.1 GCA_028702245.1 Candidatus Izemoplasmatales bacterium | reverse complement strand
CACGGCAATGATCCGACCCATCACGGGACGGACCATACGCGTGAGTATGTTCCCTTATTCATCTATAATCCCGATCTTCAAGGTCAATTTCTGCCTGTCTCCGAGACGTTTGCCGATATTGGAGCCACGATCGCAGACAATTTCAACGTCCCGCAAACAGAAATCGGCAAGAGTTTGCTGAAGCAACTTAGATAAAAAAATAACGCCTTGTCGGCGTTATTTTTTATACATAGGGATCTTTCTTCGATCTTTGGCGGATACTTTTCAGATTGCGCCTTAATTTGCGATTCGCATCTTTTGTGACAAAACGGAAGATATCACGGATGTCCGGGTTCTTTTTGGCAAACTTGATGTATGATTTGTAAGAATTCATTAACTTAGAAAATTCAGAGGCGATCTCCTCGCGAAAATGATGATTCGAGGAACGACCGGATTCATACTCTTTTGTCAGGTTCTGGACTTGTTGGCCGTGTTGGACCATCAAAAGGTCCTGCTTCTCCCGGTTATCACGATCGGTCGCATCCAGTTCAATTTGGAGTTCGGCTATCGTTTGATCCCGCTTCGAGTTGATCGAAGAGATGAGTGATAATTTGTCATCATTGTGTTTATTGATTGCGTCATGATATGCTTCGAACTCGGCTTGGACGGCTTCTTCGAGACGGTTCATCTTCTCGGCGTAGGAAGTCCTTGCGTTGTCTCTTATGAGCGATAAATCATCAATCTTTTGCCGGAGGGCACTCTCATCAAAATTAGGCTTTTCGGTGAAGTAGGTTTTGACGTATTCGTCAAGGAGATGGGAGGTAGCTTCATCAAGTTCAACCTCGGCAACCTTCAATTTGTACTTGAGGCGCTTGTTGATGCTTTCAAAACCGTTGTAGAAGGTCGGATCGAGAATGTTGACTTTTTGTTCCAAGTAGGGTTTAAGGGCGTCATAGCGATCCTTGGCGAAAGTGTATTGTTCTTTCATTTCCTTGATGGTGTCATCCCTGAGGATTTCGGCATCTTTCAAAGCATCGTCGAGATGGGCGTCCAGATCCCGAAGCCGCCTTTTTGTTTGAATGACTTTCTGGTCTTTTTCCAGCTGCTCAAGAACAGAGATCACTTGATTTTCGTATTCATTCCTCAACTTGTCAAGATCTTTTTCCAGCAATTTGTGGATTTTCAAATCTGCTGTTTCTTCGATAAGATGAAGAATCTTATATAGGACCGACTGGTAATGGTTCTCAAGATCCTTGATCTTTTTCTGGTATTTTTGCTCGGCGTTTTCGATCACTGCGTTGAAGTAGTCGCGTTCTTCATCAACAGCCTTGATGATGGCCTCGGCTCGGAGGCGGAACTCGCTGTTTGCAAGATCGATTTGTTCTTTGGCAAACCGCATCTGATTTTCGAGCGTCGTCAGCAAAAATTCGTTGTGAATCGCGTTTTCTTCCTGAACGCGTGATGACTGCATGACAAGATAGCTAAGTTCATTTTCATACATGGTCTTGAAGTGCAAGGCTTTCATGTCGTATTCCTTGAGACCGAGCTTGACTCTTGAAGCCGCCTCGGCGACATGGATGTTGTAAGTTTCTTGACCGCGAATGTTGGCGATCATCTGGTCAAGAACTTCCGAGTTCCATTTGCGGTTGAGACTAGCGATTTCGTGTAAGTACTCAAGATGGTAGTTCATCGCGGTTTCAAGGCGGTCGATCAAGATGCGTTCGCGTTGGACCATGTTTTTTGCGGCAAAAACAAGCGCCTTTCGTTCGGCGATATAAGTTTGAATATTGGCGACCAGATCGATCAGCTCAACTTGTTGGAGAAGAATCTGTTTTTTCACTTGGTAGACGAGTTTGGCTTCGATCTCGTTGATTTTGGTTTTGATATTAATGGAGTTGATATCAAAATCGATGTTCAGTTTTAGTTCCTTGTTCATAGCTAACACGGCAAGATGGTCAAGTTCAACTTTGACGATCTTGGTTGAATCGTCACCGATCGCCTGAGCGAGGAAGGTGTCATAATCCATCAAATTCTTATATAGGGAGAGGGTCCGCTCCAGATCATTGAGGGTTCTTGTGGATTCGATCAAATACTCCTCGAGCATCCGGTTCAAGAAGCGTCTTTGGCTTTTGGCGAGAGCAGCAGCCTTTTTCTCGGTTGCCTCACGAATCGCCTGATGATCTTTGAGAACAGATACCGCCCTTGCAAGTCTTTGAACTTTTTGCTTGTCAGATTCATTGTCGGCAGTCAAAAGCTCTTCTTTCAATATCCGAAGATTTTTATCGGGATCCTCGAAAAAGGAAGACTTCCCGATCAACTGAAGCGATTGCTGTTCCAAAAGGCGACTGGTTAGCTCTTGATTCAAATACTGAGATTTGGCTTTGAGGTGGGAGATCATGCGCTCATTTTGGGCTTCAAGATGCTTCTTGAAGGTGTTATATTGGACGATTTTGTCGGATATTAGCGCTTGGATATCGATGGAAGTAGGGTCGTCTACCGGCGAGAACATCAACTGGTTGTCGAGATAATGCTTCATCTCTCGCGAGAAGAAGGTGTCAATGTTTTGGATAGTCTCGTTTTTTTTCTTGATGATGTCGGTGATTCCATCATCCATATGTGCTATTTCCTCATTCAAAGCGAGAAAGGTGGAGATGATTTCTTCCTGGTGACGTTCGAGAACTTCCTGGAATTCGGAAGATTTACTTTCGATATAGGCGAAGTAGTCTTGGTTTTCACCGATAACGTCAAGGTAATTGCGCCTGAATGTGTCAAAGAAGTCGAACTTGACTTGAATCAACGCTTTGTTCAAATAGTCAAGGGTGTCGACGATATCATCTGCGTGCGACCGGTCAAAATCAAGAATCAGAGTATTGTTGGTATGGACTTTGGCCTCGGTTTCGGCGATGATCTCCTGACGATCCACGATGACAGTCTCATCGTGATAAAGAATCGAATCTTGCAGTTGTGAAACTTGAGCTTTGAGTGCTTGAAGCCTTTCGTCGACGGCTTCAATGTTGTTTAGGGTAATCTGTTTATGGGTTTGGGCATGATGGGAGATGGATTGGAAGAAACGCTCAAATAAGGCCATTTCGGATTCAAAGGCCGTTTTGGACTTCTCAAGAAAAGTCTTTTTGTTGTCTGTGTCCTTTTGAAGCTTGTTCTTGGTTTCCGCCATGAGTCCTCCTGGTGGTCTAGCCGATGATGCGTTTTTCCTTGTCTTTCATGCGCTGCTCTTCATCGGCGATCATCTGCTTTGTCACTGCAGATTTGGCAATGGTCTCCTGAAAAGCTTGATCGGTTTTTTGGTAGATGTATTCCTGGAAATTGAGGAAACTGTCAAATGGTTTCAAAGGCAGGTTGTCATTGTTGATAATGGCATTGTATTTAGCCTGATCCTTGAGGAAAGCCTTGAAATCGTTGTTGAAGGCGAGTTCGGTGTTGTGAAATTCCGATAAGAATTCATTTTCGGCAATCTGGATTTGCTTGTATAACTCCAAGTAGTCTGACGGTAGTCTTTTTCTGATTGCTTCGATGGTCTCGATGTACTTGGGATGCGATGTGAATTTTTGACTTTCAATGGCCGCAAATTGCTCGTTCAAGGACAACTTGCGCTTTTCAACAAGGGCTTTTTTATCAATGTCGACCTGTTTGACAATCGCCTTGGTTTCTTCGGGGAGGGATATGACTTTACGATCGAGCGCAAGAAGTGATTTATCGAAATCAGCGATCCTCTCGAGGGTTGAGTTTTCGATATACTCAGTTTCTTCTCGATACAAAGACTCAGAATGTTGCTTGAAGTTCTCATATATTTTGAGAAAGTCGTTTTGTCGCTTTTCAAGCAGTTTTCGTTCTTCCAGGAAGCGTTTTTTGTCGCTTTTTAATTGCATGGCCAAAGCTTTTTCATTGGTTTGAATCGTCTTCCCGAGTTCATTCTTGACATATTCTAAGAGCGACTGTGAGAGTTTGGTCTGACTTAAGTATGCCTCGTTGACCTCTTTGACCTTATCCTTGAAGATGTCGTTCAGATATTCAGCTTTTTTGTTGATGGCTTCGATTTGTTTGGCTTTTCTTTACCCGGTTCTTACCGCATCATAGACCGGCCGATCAAGCTCACGGTTGAGAGTGGTGATCGTTCTTGAAGTCTGGTCGCGGTTTTTC
>JAQVPE010000123.1 GCA_028702245.1 Candidatus Izemoplasmatales bacterium | reverse complement strand
CCGCTTCCCGTCCGGGGCCGGGGCCTTTGACGGAAACCTCGACGCGTTGGACACCGTTGTCCATCGCCGCTTTGGCGGCAGCTTCGCTAGCGAGACCGGCCGCAAATGGGGTTGACTTACGGGAACCCTTGTAGCCGATCGCTCCGGATGAACTCCAAGCGATCGCGTTGCCGACGGGATCCGTGATGGTGATGATGGTATTATTGAAGGTCGAGTGAATGTGCGCTACTCCAGAAGGAATATTTTTTTTCACACGACGTTTTTTAGTTACTGTACGTGCCATGTTAATCCATATCCTCCTTTACTTCTTCTTATTCGCAACGGTTTTTCTCGGGCCCTTGCGTGTTCTGGCGTTATTCCGCGTGTTTTGGCCGCGGACGGGCAAACCTTTGCGATGACGAATGCCGCGGTAACAGCCGATTTCCATCAAACGTTTGATGTTCATCGCCACTTCCCGGCGCAAATCGCCTTCAACTTTGTATTTTTGGACTTCTTGACGGATCTTGACGATTTCTTCGTCAGTCAGATCTTTGACGCGTTTGTCTTCCGAAATTCCGGCTGAGGCCAAAATCTTCTCGGATACGCTTCTGCCGATGCCATAAATGTAGGTCAAAGAAATGACGACCCTTTTTTCTCTGGGGATGTCTACTCCTGCAATACGTGCCATGTTTACCTCCTAGTTTCCTTGACGCTGTTTATGCTTGGGGTTTTCGCAAATGACCATGACATTGCCATTGCGTTTGATTATTTTGCATTTGTCGCAGATTTTTTTTACCGATGGTCTGATTTTCATACCATTTCCTCCTGAAATCTTTCATTAATGATGCATACGATAAGTGATGCGACCACGTGTTAGGTCATAAGTCGACAATTCGACCTTGACTTTGTCGCCTGGTAAAATGCGTATGTAATGCATGCGGATTTTACCAGAAACGTGACCGATGATTCGGTGACCGATTTCCAGTTCGATAATGAATTGGGCGTTTGGAAGCACTTCGATGACAGTGCCCATCATTTCGATTACGTCGTCTTTCTTAGCCATTGAATCACTCCTTGCTTGCTTGTGCTTGGGTTAGGATTTCGAACCCGGAATCCGTGATCAGGATCGTGTGTTCGAAGTGGGCGCTTGGTTTGTTGTCCAAGGTGACGGTGGTCCAGCCGTCAGAGAGCACTCTGACTTCCTTGATCCCGAGATTGATCATTGGTTCAACCGCGATCGTCATTCCCCGGCGGAGGGTGATGCCCCTTCCCGGAGGACCATAATTGGGGATCGGTGGATCTTCGTGAAGATGCTTGCCAATGCCGTGGCCGACAAACTCGCGCACCACGCTGAAGCCTTTGGCCTCCGCGTATGTCTGGATGGCATGGGAAATGTCTGATAAACGATTTCCCGGTTTGGCCATTTCAAGACCTTTGTAGAGACTCGCTTTGGTTTCTTCGAGTAGCCGCATTTTTTCATCGCTGACATTTCCGCAAGGATAGCTCCAAGCCGAATCGCCGTGATAACCATGATACATCGCGCCAATGTCGATCGCGACGATATCTCCATCCTTAAGAATCCGCTTAGAACTCGGAATCCCATGGACGACTACCTCGTTGATCGAGATGCAAGTGGCTGCGGGAAAGCCGTTATAGTTTTTGAATGAGGGAGTGGCGTCATGATGCAAAATGGTCGCTTCGACGATTTCATCGAGTTCCTTGGTCGATACTCCCGGGCGAACATGATCTCGCACGGCTTGGTGAGCCAAGGCGACAATCCGTCCTGCTTCCCTCATAAGTTCAATCTCCCGGGGGGACTTGATGGTAACCATCATTTCCCCTCCAGGTGTTGAATGATATGTTTGTATAAGGTACCAGCCGACAGTTCGCCGTCAAACGTCATCAACAATCCCTTTTCCTCGTAATAATCCAGTAAAGGTTTCGTTTTTTCGTTGTAGATCGAAAGCCGGTTCAATACTGACGATTCTAGATCGTCTTCGCGTTGGATCAATTTTCCTCCGCAGACATCGCAGATACCTGGAGTCATTGGCGGATGATAATCGATGTGATAGGTCTCCTGACAGTTTGAGCAGACACGCCTTCCGGCCATCCGCCTGAGGAGAACATCGTCGCTGACATCGATATTGATGACAGCGGTCAAACTGATTTTTAAACCGGCAAGGACATGGTCCAATGCTTCGGCTTGTGACCTTGTTCTCGGATATCCGTCAAGCATGAAGCCGTGTGGATATTCTTTTTCGTGCAATACTTTCTCCACGATATCGTTGGTGATATCATCCGGAACCAAAAAACCTTTCTGCACGTACTGGCTAGCCATGATTCCGATCGGAGTTTTGTTCGCGATTTCCTCGCGATAGATGTCTCCTGTCGAAATATGGGTCAGATGGTAGTGTTTGAGCAGTTTTGCGGCTTGTGTGCCTTTTCCGGCTCCGGGTTTACCTAATATCAATAGATTTAACATCGCTATCAGCTTATCTCATGAAGCCCGCGTAAGTCTTCTCTTGCGTGTCCGTTTCGATTTGCTTGGCAGTCTCAAGAGCAACACCAACGATAATGAGCAGCGAGGTTCCACCGATTTGGGCGTAGGAATGTCCAAGGACCATCGAAGTAATGATCGGCAGGCTCGCGACGACCACGAGGTAGAGCGCCCCGATGATCGTGACTCTGAAAAGGGTTTTTGTGATATAAGCTTCTGTCTCCGACCCTGGGCGAACTCCGGGAATGTAGGCGTTCTGCTTTTGGAGGTTCTCGGCCATCTGTTCAGGTTTGATCAGAATAAACGAATAGAAGAACGTGAAGACAAAAATCAAGACAATATAGATGACGAAGCCGATCGGCTGGTCATAGGCGAAGATTTGTCCGAGCCACCTTTGCGCACTTTGGGCGGCATTTGACGTACCCCACTCGATGTAATTGAAGATTGTCGTTGGCAACGACATCAAAATCGAAGCGAAGATGACCGGGATAACGTTAGCGGTATTGAGTTTGATCGGGATGTTCGATTCCGTTTTACCGGTGAATTTGGAACTTGCCGGTCGGTTTGCATATTGGATCGGAACCTTACGGGCCGCTTCTTGCATATAGGTGATTCCGATAAGAACAATGACGAACATCAGAATGCTGACACCGAAGAGCACGTATCCCGCAAAGGATCCTTGACCTTCATATACGGCCGGAAGCGCACCTTTTGGATCGGTGATGTAATACTGGACCAAAGAGGCGATCGTTCCTGGAAACGAAATGATGATACCGCCAACGATCAGCATCGAGGAACCGTTACCGATTCCTTTCATGGTGATTTGATCGGCGAGCCAGATCATGAACGCGGTACCCGCGGTCATGACGACGGCGATGTAGAAGTAGACCAGGAACCAAAGATTCCTACCGTCTTGGGTAGCCCAGCTCAGAACACCGAGTTTGAACAAAGACGTCTGCGAGCTGTGGAAGGCAAAAGTCATCGCGATCGCTTGGACGAATGCCAAGCCGATGGCCAAATATCTTGTGAGTCTGGCAATCTTGCGCTTGCCGACTTCTCCTTCTTCTCCCCATTCCTTAAGAACGGGAATGATATCCATCTGCAACAGCTGCACGATGATCGACGCGGTGATGTAGGGGCTGATGCCGAGAGCGATGATCGAGTAATTGCGAAGCGCGTCTCCGGAAATGGAATTGACGATTCCCAGGAAGCCGCTGTTCTCAAATAAAGCGGTCAGCGACGTCGAATCGATGAGCGGCATAGTGACATAGGTGAGCAGTTTGAAAACTAAAAAAGCAAGTAAAGTGAAGCCGATCCGTTTGAGGATGTCCTTATTCTTTAATACTTTTTTTAGCGTTTCCATCTATAGCACCTCGATTTTGCCACCAGCAGCCGTGATCGCTTCGCTCGCGGAAGCAGAGAATTTGTGAGCCTTGACCGTGATGCTGGTCTCTAGTTTGCCG
Organism: Candidatus Izemoplasmatales bacterium; assembly: GCA_028702245.1. Lineage (GTDB taxonomy): Bacteria > Bacillota_I > Bacilli_A > Izemoplasmatales > Hujiaoplasmataceae > JAAYZB01. The sequence goes on along the minus strand of JAQVPE010000123.1, from coordinate 242 downwards.
TTGCCGAGCACTTTGAGTCCGCCTTTAAGTTCACGGATAACCTTGTCTTCAAGCAATAGTTCGGGAGTGACAACAGTGCCCTTTTTGTAACGGTTGAGTTTGTCAACGTTGACGATCGCCATTTCTTTCTTGAAGAAATTGGTGAAGCCGCGTTTGGGAAGACGCTTGAAGAGTGGTGTTTGTCCGCCTTCAAAGCCTAGTCTAACGCCGCCACCAGAACTCGAGTTTTGGCCCTTTTGGCC
>JAQVPE010000122.1 GCA_028702245.1 Candidatus Izemoplasmatales bacterium | reverse complement strand
CCGCCTTGCTTTTCACTGGTGGATATCTATCATTTGCGCCGGCGATCAACGTGACCTTAGATATCAACCCTTCTTTTTCACTAACCCTCAACGCCTTCAATCAAGTTATCGATATTGAAGGAGAAAGTCCTGAAGCAAACACGATCATTAGCAACATGAGCCGTACCCGCGGTGCGGTTGATAAGATTGTTGCCATGATTTATGAAGAAGGCGACTTCTCAGGCGCTGAAGCGTACTTGCTCTTTGGTCTAGATGGCAAAAACTACCAACAAGAACAAAAGTTGAAGGAAAAACTTGAAGATATCAAACTAGCCTCGACAACGACAGTCTTTGTCTTGAACAAACACTCCGAACCGAGCGAGACGTTCAGTTTCCACTTCGCCATGCTCGCATCTCGGGAAAGTTCCAGCGTGCAGATCGAAACAACATACTCCCAGGTCACTACGGCGATGTGGACACAAGGCTCGTCCGTAGCCACAACTTCAATTTACAATGACAATCTGAACGTTATCGGTGTGATCGATCAAATCCCCTCAAGCAGTCCGGGAGGAGCTTTGAGCGAGTCTCAATATCTGGAACTGGCGTCGACTCTAAATGTCTCCGAAGCAAAACTGCAAATCATCCTAGAAATCTTTTTTCATTATGACGAATATGATTCCGCCAGCGATTTGTATGCTTTGGCCGATCTCGATCTTGAAAACTTGTTTTCGCTCTATGAACCGATCGTTTCTCCTTAAATGAATAGTTGTTTGTTATTATGACCGCGTGTTTATAAAACGCGGTTTTTTTTGTTTGAAGGTTGTTTTTTTGCCTTCAAAAGGAAGCTGCTTTTGCTATAATCATATTAACAACATCATAATAACGGAGGATTTATATCGATGCTAAGAAGAAGCTCAGTTATGATAATCTTTCTTTTTCTCTTTTTCGCTTTCATCGGTTGTGACGAGTTATCAACTTTTTTGACAACAGCGAGTCCAACAACTTCGCAACCAACAGAATTGGAAACAACAACTATTTCACCAACAACAGATTCCTCAATGACCACGAGTTCCGGTTCTATGACGACTAATGTACCTACACAAACGACAATTCCTCTCACAACGCTCGCATTAACCACTGAACCAAGAACGACGATTCCATCCACATCGTTAACGGTTACGACAACCATGACGGTTCCGCCCGATTCGATTCCGATTTCATCGCCTCAAGAATTATTGGCGTTTATCGCTTCAGGCGATCCTGACGGTAACTATCATTTGGTTTCTGACATCGATCTTGAGGGCGAAACAGTATCTGGCAGTAGCATCTATTTCTCGGGAATCTTCAACGGCCAGGGTTATACAATCGAAAACGCCGTCATCAACGCTTCCGGTAACAAGATGGGCTTTTTGTTCAAGCAACTCTCAAGTGGCGGGATCATCCAGAATGTCAATTTCGAGAACTGCATTCATAATGGTGGTGGCTCTAGCGAAGCCTCAGCCTTCGTCAGCGCCTTTGCCCAAGGCGGATCGGCCTTTCTAAATCTCGCTTTTCGTAATGTCTCCGTAATCCACACTGGATCATACGCCGGCTTGCTATTTGGCGATGTTACCGCGGACTCGCTTGATCCTGAAGACAAGATCACGATCAGAAACATCACCCTGATCAACGACGAGAACAACAAGATCCAAGGTGGAGACTATATGGGCGGTCTGATTGGCGCGGCGCGCAAGTTTGTCAAGATCGAAATGGAAAATATCTATTTTGATAGCGAAGTCAGGTCTACCGGATCACAAACCACCGGCATCTTGATGGGCCGCGACAACAGCGCTAACGTCGAACTTTATGTGAACAACGTCGTTATCAAAGGCTCTCTAACTTCAGCCAAGGACACCGGAGTGATCCTCGGGAGAAGTTCCGCTGGAACAAAGGTCATCGCAACCAACGTCTTCTTGAGCGACCTCGTCGTCAGTTCGGGAAACAGCGCCATGAACATCGTCATCGGCAATCAAGCTGCCGGATCGATCAAAAGTTATGAAAATGTCTATTACAACTCTGAAAGTGCAGTCTTCAATGTTGCCGGCAGCCCAGCATCCGTGACCGACGGATCGTCGCTTCAGGCATCGCTCATTACCGAGAGCTGGTTTGAGGCGAGCAATTTCGATCAGGCCTTCTTCAAATACCAAAACCAAAGCATCGTCCGGAATATCGATCATATCGGACCGATCGAAGAAACCGGCATCACCGTTATCCTGGCAAACGTCAAAACAACGTATTTGGTTGGTGAAAGTCTTGATTTTGACCAAATGAAAGTGTATTTGAATTACTCTGATGATTCTCAGCTTCAGCTCGAAACCACTGATTACACCATCGATCAAAGCGCTTATGAGAATACTTTGACCGGTTCTTACGAGATCATCGTCAACTACGGCACTTGGAGCGATTCGTTCACCGTCTTGGTCATTGAAGTAACCGCTTTGGAAGTCGATGCGCTCTTGTTTAAGGATACCTACCTCGTCGGCTCGAGCTTAGATTTCAGTAATTTGGCAGTCAGGGCTCGTTTGAGCGACGGCGGCGAGATGCCTTTGTCTTTGGATGATTATCAACTCGACCAGTCGCTTTTTAACTCTCAGGTCCCCGGCACATATGACCTGACGTTCACATACAGTGACTTGCCGCAAGTAACCATCAAAGTCCATGTCGTTAGCGAAACTGTGAGTATCGAAGATAACAAAGTAACATTGTTTGTCGACCAAAATTACGATGGACCGATCGGAGCCTTGGGCGGTAGCGGCTACAACTTCAAAACAATCAAACAAGCATTCCAACATTTGGCGAACTTGGATTTGGCTCCCGAAGTCGAAAAAATCATCAATGTCGCTAGCGGAACGTATTACGAAAAAGTTGCGCTCCAAGTGCCAAACGTCAGATTGGTCGGCTCGGGAAGAGAGACCACGACGATCGTCTACGATGCCGCCAGCGGTCTCAAAAGCCCATTTGGAGCGAACTGGGGGACACAAGGATCCGCTACCGTTGCGATTAAATCGGCCGCTTACGGCTTCCTTTGCGCCAACATCACCTTCGCCAACAGTTTCGATTATCTGAATTCATCGATCGGGGACAAACAAGCAGTCGCCCTCGTCAATGAGGCTGATAAAGCCATCTATTTCAATTGTGGTTTCGAAGGCTATCAGGATACTCTATATGCCAAATACGGGAGACAGTACTATTTCAATGTCTATATCGAGGGAGTCGTTGATTTCATTTTTGGTAACGGCGGTCCCGCCTACTTTGAAGATTCCGTCATCAAGATGCTCGCAAGGCCGACATCAGGTGGCTGCCTTTCAACAAATAAAGGCTATGCCACTTCCGAAGCCCAGCTTTTAGACTACGGCTACGTCTTCTATCATAATGATTTAGTTGCTTCTATGGAAGTCGCTCAAAACTCCATCTTTCTCGGAAGACCATGGGGAGCGAATGCGGCCATCGCCTATATCGATAACGTCTTCGGGGCTCATATCTCCACTACCGGCTGGACCGACATGAGCGGCAATCTTCCCGAGAACGCCCGTTTCTACGAATATCAGAATAAGTCTGTTGATTCGGATATTCTCAACACTACTCTTAAAGGTAAGACATTGACTGAAGCAGAAGCGCTTGCCTACATCGATAAAGATGTGGTCTTCCAAAGACTAAACGGTGACCATGATTTTGGATCTGACTGGAACTTCCAGGTAGATCTTCTAACGATCACCAGCCTAGCGGAAATAACGGAATGAATTAGGAAGGCGGCCAAGATTGGCCGCCTATTTTTATATGGTTTGTTTTTTGACTTTGCGGCGGTTATAGAGACCTGAAACACCATAGACGAGAACGAAAGCCAGCACCACAAGCAAGAGAAGAATTATCATGTGATACCCGTCCGGGAGAATATTGAGCAGGGGAACCGGTCCTCCATAAAACGGGTTGGACATCATATACATGTTGTTAGCACCCGGATCGACAACGAGGTTGCCGAACATCGCCCAAGCGCTGATCAAAACGCAGCCGACGAGGGTGTTGACCCAGTTTTTCTTTTCGAGACGGAACTCGCCGGTAGCAATCATGAAGCAGGGAATGAAAACAAGCAGGAAATGGACTATTAGGCTCCTTAAAATCGGGAATGTGATGATTAGAGGGTTCCCATAGAGAACGCCCACCGGATAGATGATAACCGCAAGACC
>JAQVPE010000121.1 GCA_028702245.1 Candidatus Izemoplasmatales bacterium | reverse complement strand
GTTGAGAGTATGCCTGATGTGTCTTTTGACACTGAGATTGTTTTCACTTTCACAATTTGGGATAACGAACAAAGTGTTTTTCATGTCCTCCAAAGCGATGGGGAGATGGTTGTGCTATCTAGCACATATGAACGTTTGAACTGAGGTGCAGCATGAGGAAGTATCATATCCATCCTGATTTCAAAGAACTCAGATTCATCAAAATGCCACGGTCTTTATTTATCAACAAAGTTGGAAACTTCTTTTTGCGTCTAGGATATAGGCTACAAAAAATCAACTCCAAAGCGACTTGTACAAGATATAAATTGCCGGTTTCTGATGGTGAAGAGATCAATTTCGATATGATAACCCCCAAAGAAAAGAAGATCAGGCCCTGCCTAATCTATTTTCCGGGTGGGGGATTTTTGATGGCCGCTACCCAGTTCCATAAAAAAATCATCGCCGACATTGCCGTCGATCAGGATATCGCTGTAGCAATGGTTCATTATCGACTCGCTCCCAAGTATCCTTTTCCGACAGCGCTTAATGATGCTATAGCCTGCCTTGAACACCTTGATGATCAGGCTCTGAAATATGATATTGACAACAATCGCTTTGCGATAGGCGGTGATTCTGCCGGAGGCTCGCTTGCGGCGGGTGTCTGTCTTTATGCGAGGGATAGGCTCAATGTCAAATTAAGATGTGCCATGCTAGTCTATCCGGCAACAGACGATAAGGAAACGAAATCAAGAAAGACATACGTTGATACTCCGATGTTTCATTCGCGGATGTTGCCCATCATCAAAAAAGCGTATTTTGCGAATGGACATTTTGATCTTAAAAAGTATGCTTTCCCGATGATGCATGATAAACATGAGGGATTGCCACCCACATATATTGAGACTGCGGAGTTTGATCCGCTTCATGATGAAGGTGTAAATTATGCCGCTAAGCTTAAGGATAACAACGTCGAAGTCGTTTTAAACGAAACAAAGGGAACAGTTCACGGGTACGATATTCTTAGCAAAAGCGAAATTGTCAAAGAAGCCTATGCAAGAAGAAAAAGTTTCATCGGAGAACATCTCAAATAAAAAAGGACAACCGTCCTTTTTATTTTTCGTCTCTTGTATGTTTTCGAAACGCCACCGGAGTCGTTTTCATCACCGTTTTGAACACTTCGGTAAAATAACTCTGGGAACAAAAAGCGAGAACTTCACTGATTTCTTTGATCGACATCGATGTGTACTTAAGTAGTTGTTCCGCCTCTTGGACTTTTCTGCGATTGATATATGATTGCAAAGAGATCCCCATTTGGGTGGAAAAGAGCTGCGAGAAGTAGGCTCTTGATAATTTGACATTCTTGGCGACATCTTCCAGAGCGAGCGGATAGTGGAGATTCTGCTCGATGTAATCGATGGCCTTTTTGATCGATTGTGGGTGTTGTCTACGGGTGTTTTCTTCTTGAACTCTCGTTGCATAGCCAACGATCATTCGTTGTAACAAAGAGAAGTAGTCAAGCGGTGATTCGATTGTCTCGGCGTATTTGATAAATGTGAATCCGATCGAATGGACTTCGTTGAAAGGAATCCCTGCATCAAGTGCGGCTTTACCGAAAAAAGCCGCCGATGCGACAAACATGGTATAGTTCTCTTTGTTCGATTGGGAAATCCTGCTCCTGACCAAAAATGAAGAAACAAACAATTTTTCCGTTTCCATCACATTGCCTGATTTGACGAGCTCATACATTTTGTCGACGTCTTGAACATGTGTTTCGACATTGGCGTAGTCGTTATCAAAACTGATATCGGGAACATTGATTTTCAAAGCATCGGGAACGGCATCGATCATTATCCGCTTGTCCGCAATATCGTCAAAGCGAGAGACCAAGCCGGTCAGAGAATGGAAAATCAACTCGAGAAAATGAACGAATTTTGGGATTCCCAGAAGAGGGATGTTTTTGATGAATCTGCGAATCTTATCTTCCGGGAAATACCCGGAAAACGACAGAAGATTAAAGTTTTTGATGGCTGTGGGCTTAATTGAAAGAACCGGCCCGAGAATAATTTTGATGTTCTGTTTACCTTCGGCAAATTCGATGATTCCGTAAAGTTCAAGTCCATTGAAAACAACAAGTTGCGGAGCGTTTCCACTTGTTTCAACTTTTAGCAAATAGCTGACTACCGGTATCTTGTTTCCATTCTTCGCGCCAAATGTGGAGAAGAGGATTTCACCTTCTTCGTCGATGATGAAGGCCGGTATTCCGGAGTATTTATAGAATAAATCAAGGGATTTCTTATAGTCAGAAATAATCATGTTATCACCCTTGCGTATTATATCACTCTGTTTTTGTTTCAACAACCTTATCACCGAAATATTATGATAAAAATTTCTGCGAATTGTATTCACGAGTTCATGATTATCAAAAAAAATATGCTTCGTTTTTCTTTGTGTGTGGTATAATCATAGATGATGTAAGCGTTTTTATGGCAGACATAGAAGGAGCAAAAAAAAGAATGACCAAATCCGCGGTTTTACCAGATGAATTATCAATGATGGCGGTTATCAAAAATAAGCCGGAAGTCGGCTTTTCCTATCAAAAAAAGAAGATTTCGACTATTCTTGGTCCTCATGAAGTGCTTATCAAGATCTTGACCGCTTCATTTTGCGGCACCGATTATCACATTTATTCATGGGATAAGTGGGCGCAAGGGCGTCTAAAGCTGCCGCTTACTGTCGGACACGAATTCAGTGGCGAAATCATCAAAATCGGTGATCAGGTCAGTCGCGTAAAGCTCGGAGATATTGTGAGCGCCGAAACCCACATCATCTGTGGGGAATGTGAGTTCTGTAAGCGTGGAGAAGGCCATATCTGTAAAAACTCTAAAATCATCGGCGTCGATACGGATGGTTGCTTCGCAAACTATATTCGGATCCCCGAGGCAAATTGCTTCGTCAACGACAAAAGCCAAAACCGACTTCATCTTTCAATTCAAGAACCTCTGGGCAATGCCGTCCATACGATTCTTCATTTCCCGATCAAAGACAAAACCGTCGTGGTTCTTGGTTGCGGTCCGATTGGGCTTTTGGGTGTGGATGTCGCAAAAGCCGAGGGAGCCCGGATGGTTATCGCAATCGAAGTCAATGATTTTCGCCGCAATCTCGCAAGGGCAATCGGTGCCGACTACACGATCAACCCCATTACTCAAGATACAATTCAAGAAGTGATGAGATTGACTGGTGGAGCTGGCGTTGATGTCATCGGTGAGTTTTCAGGCAATAAAACCGCGATTCAAGACGCATTCAAGTATTTAAAAGCTGGTGGCGGACTTTCTCTGCTTGGAATTCCCGCTGAACCTATTTGTATTGATTTTGCGAGTGATATCGTTTTTAAAGGCATCAATATTTATGGGGTTACCGGCAGAAGAATCTATGACACTTGGTATAAGGTCAGCGAGCTGATCAACAGCAAGAAATTGCATTTGGATCAGATTATTACGCACCAGTTCCCTTTGCGTAAAATCAATGAAGCAGCCGAAATCATGGGCAACAAGAACTGTGGCAAAATCATACTAATTCCTGAGGAGGCATAGCGTGAAAAACAAACTTGAATATATCGACAATTTGATCCAAGGATTGAAAGATGACGGAGTATATCGCAAACTGCCAGTAAACTATGGGCCTTGTACCAATGTCATCGATCTGAATCATAAAAAAGTTGTCAATCTTTCATCTAACAATTATCTAGGTCTCGCAAATCATCCGCGAGTGAAAGCGAAGGCAATCGAAGCCATCGAAAAATACGGGGCCGGAGCGGGAGCGGTCAGAACTATTGTCGGCAATCAAGATATTCTTGAGGATCTTGAGGTCTTGCTTGCTAAATTCAAGGAAGAAGAAGCGGTCGTCTGTTTCCAATCGGGGTTGAACTGCAACATTGGAACGATTCAGGCCATTGTCGAAAAAGGCGATCTCATCGTCTCCGATGAACTTAACCATGCGTCGATCATCGACGGCACCAGATTAGCAAAAGCTGACAAAGCGGTTTTCAAACATTCCGATATGGCTGATCTTGAACGAATCTTGGCCACCAACCGCAAAAACTATCAACGGGTGCTCATCATCACTGATGGAGTTTTCTCGATGGACGGCGATTTGGCCAAACTTCCTGAAATCGTCGAACTCGCGGATAAATACGATTGCCTGACTTACGTCGACGATGCCCATGG
>JAQVPE010000120.1 GCA_028702245.1 Candidatus Izemoplasmatales bacterium | reverse complement strand
GCATGCTAATCATCGCACCGAGATCGATAAAGTCTATTCCGGCGATATCGCGGCGGCTATCGGTTTCAAGGATACGACCACCGGCGATACTCTTTGCTCGGACAAGATTCATGTGATCCTTGAATCGATGAAATTCCCTGAACCGGTGATTTCGGTCGCAATTGAACCAAAAACCAAGAACGATCAAGATAAAATGGGAATGGCTTTAAGCAAATTGGCTGAAGAAGACCCGACATTCCGCACCTACACCAATTCGGAAACCGGTCAGACGATCATCTCCGGAATGGGTGAGTTGCATTTGGAGATAATTGTTGACAGGATGCGGCGGGAGTTCAAAGTCGAAGCAACAGTCGGCAGACCGCAAGTGTCTTACCGCGAGACGATTCGTCAGGAAGCGAACTGCGAAGGCCGTTTCATTCGTCAATCGGGCGGCCGCGGCCAATACGGACATGTCTGGATCAAATTCGAGCCGAACCCCGGCAAGGGTTATGAGTTCGTTGACAAAGTCGTCGGTGGAGTCGTTCCTAGGGAATACATTCCCGTCGTCGACAAGGGACTCCAAGACGCTCTAACTGGCGGCATCATCGCCGGTTATCCGGTGCTCGACATCAAGGCTACCCTCTATGATGGATCGTACCATGAAGTCGATTCCTCGGAAATGGCTTTCAAGATTGCGGCTTCGATGGCATTAAGACAAGCCCGCGATAAATGCCGGCCGACACTACTTGAACCGATCATGATTGTGGATGCTGTCACTCCCGAGGAGTATATCGGCAATGTCATTGGCGATTTGACCTCGAGAAGAGGCAGGATCGAAGCTCAAGATATGCAGGGAAACGCCCAGAAAGTTACGGCGAAAGTCCCCTTGAGCCAAATGTTTGGTTACGCGACATCCTTGCGTTCTAATACCCAAGGACGAGCAACGTATACGATGCAATTCTCTCATTATGAAGAGTGTCCGAAGCTGATAGCCGAGGAAATCATCGCCAAACGCAGCAGTTAAGTCATTCAAGCGCTACCAAGAAAGTTATCTATTGCATTATTTTTCATCTTGTTATACAATAATATCGATTAAGAGACCTAAAAAACAATATATATATAAAGGAGATTCCAATTATGGCAAAAGCTAAATTTGAAAGGACAAAACCGCATGTCAATATCGGCACCATCGGTCACGTTGACCACGGCAAAACGACTTTGACTGCAGCTATCACCATGGTTCTTGCAAAACAAGGACTAGCAAAAGTCTCAGATTACGCCTCCATCGACTCGGCACCGGAGGAAAAAACAAGAGGAATCACGATCAACACCGCTCACATCGAATATGAAACACTCAATCGCCACTACGCCCACGTGGACTGCCCAGGACATGCTGACTATGTCAAGAACATGATCACCGGCGCCGCCCAAATGGACGGAGCGATCCTCGTTGTATCCGCAGCTGACGGAGCGATGCCCCAAACTCGTGAGCACATCCTGCTTAGCCGTCAGGTCGGCGTTCCCAAAATCGTTGTATTCCTGAACAAGGCTGACATGGTTGACGATGAAGAACTCATCGAACTTGTCGAAATGGAAATTCGCGAACTTCTTACCGAATACCAATTCCCCGGCGACGAAACGCCAATTATCGTCGGTAGCGCCCTCAAAGCTATGGAAGGCGATGAGGAAGCTCAGAAGAAGATCATCGAGCTCATGCAAGCCGTTGATGACTACATTCCGCTTCCCGAAAGACCAGTTGACAAGCCCTTCATGATGCCTGTCGAGGATGTCTTTACGATTACCGGCCGCGGCACCGTCGTTACCGGCCGTGTCGACCGTGGTACGATCAAAGTCAACGAACCTGTGGAAATCATTGGTATCCGTCCGACTAGAGCCACCGTCGTTACCGGTGTTGAAATGTTCAGAAAACTGCTTGACTTCGCTCAAGCCGGCGACAATGTCGGTTTGCTTCTAAGAGGCGTTGCGCGCGAGGAAGTTCAACGCGGACAAGTCATTGCCAAACCGAAGTCGGTTACTCCGCATACGAAATTCTCCGCTCAAGTGTATGTTTTGAGCCATGAGGAAGGCGGCCGTCATACTCCGTTCTTCAGCAACTACCGCCCGCAGTTCTATTTCCGGACGACTGATGTCACCGGTGTTATCGAACTTGAAAAAGGCGTTGAAATGGTTATGCCCGGAGACAACACCGTCATGATCGTTGAATTGATCCACCCGATCGCCCTCGAACAGGGAACGAAGTTCTCAATTCGCGAAGGCGGACACACCGTTGGTGCTGGATCTGTCGTCGACATCATCGAATAGCAACAACCTTCAAGGGATGCTTCGGCATCCCTTTTTTATTTGGTGTTGGTGTAAACATGGTAATATGGTATAATTTACACGAGGTTTATCGATATCATTTAGACTGAACTTGAAGGAGAAAACCATGGAGAAAACGATAAAAAACATCAAATTTCTTGGACTTGACATGATCGACGAGGCGAAGAGCGGACATCCAGGCATCGTTCTTGGCGCGGCTCCAGTCCTTTATTCACTATATCAATATCATCTTATTGCCGATCCGGATAATCCCGACTGGTTCAATCGCGACCGTTTTTTCCTGTCTGCCGGTCATGGTTCAGCGTTATTATACTCGCTTTTGCATCTGGCAGGATATCAGATACCCTTAAGCGAGTTGAAACGCTTCCGCCAGATTGGTTCGCTGACACCGGGACACCCCGAATACGGTCACACTCCGGGAATCGAGGCAACGACGGGTCCGCTTGGCCAGGGATTGGCGATGGCAGTAGGCAATGCGATTGCCGAATGTCATCTTCGCCATGTCTTTAATAAGCCCAACTATCCTGTTATCGACCACTATACTTATGTTTTATGCGGTGACGGGGATTTGCAAGAGGGGGTTGCTCTTGAAGCACTTAGTCTTGCCGGCCATCTCGGTTTGGAGCGTTTGATCATTCTTCATGATTCCAACGACATCCAGCTTGACGGGCCGACAAAAAATGCTTGTTCGGAAGATCTACGGATGAAAATCCAGAGCATGGGCTTTGATTATCAACTTGTCGAAGATGCCAATAATGTGATCGAAGTCTCAATCGCCATTGAAAAAGCCAAGCAGTCCGATAAGCCGTCGTTCATCGAGGTCAAAAGCATAATCGGACACGGCTCGATAAAGCAGGGAACAAGTTCCGTTCACGGTGCGCCTTTGGGCCTTCAAGAGACACTGAAAATGAAACTTGAAGCAGGATATGATACAACACCTTTTTATGTTGATTCCGAGGCAGTCAATGATTTTCAAAATCGTTTTGGAAACCGCGGAAAGACAGCGTTTTCCAAGTGGAATGAGATGGTTTCTAACTATCGATTGGACCATCCAGAGTTGCATGTTCAATTGGAGAATATCATCAGTAATAAATGCGATATCGATTTTTCGCTGATTGAGACAGTCGATCCAGTCGGGCACAAAGAAGCGACCAGAAAAGCCATTGGCAAATACCTGACGCTCCTTTCCTCGAAAATTCCCGCACTCATTGGCGGGTCAGCTGATTTAAGCGCCTCGACGAACGTTAAAGGCAATGACGGTAATTTCGGCAAGGACAATCCTTTAGGCCGCAATCTCAATTTTGGTGTCAGAGAACACGCGATGGGTGCGATCACTAACGGCTTGACGCTTCACCATCTCAAAGCATTCGGGAGCGGGTTCTTTGTCTTTTCCGATTACATGAAACCACCGATCAGACTGGCTGCGATTATGGAAATACCTTCGATGTTTTTGTTTACCCATGATTCTGTGGGGGTAGGCGAAGACGGACCAACGCATGAACCAATCGAACAACTGGCAATGTTCCGCTCGACGCCGGGTTTAGTCCTGATCAGGCCTTCAAATAGCAATGAGACCAGATACGCACTGCGCTATGCGATCACCAAAGCCAAAACGCCAACGATTCTCACAATGACAAGACAAGACGTTACCGTCATGCATGAGTCGAGTTACGAACAATTGACTAAGGGAGCTTATGTGGCCAAGGATCAGAAAAACTTCGATGGGATTTTGATCGCTTCGGGAAGTGAAGTCGAACTTGCAATCAAGGCTCAGGAAGAATTGCTCGAAAAGCATAGCATCCCCGTTAGGGTCGTCTCGATGCCTTCGATGGAACTGTTTTTACAGCAGCCAAATGCATATCAGGAAGAAGTCTTGCCTTCTGCTTGCGTGAAGAGATTGGCGATCGAAATGGGCGCAAGCGGCCTTTGGTATCGTTTCGCA
>JAQVPE010000119.1 GCA_028702245.1 Candidatus Izemoplasmatales bacterium | reverse complement strand
CACGCTTGGCTATATCCCGCCGATTGAAATGTTTAGCGCCGCCAAGGAGGCAAACCTTGTCGAGCAATTGGACAAGTATCTTGTTGAAGAGGCGATCAGACAGTTCGCTTTCTTGAGAAACAGCGGGAAGTATCCGTACGCAAAACTGGCCATCAACATCACCCCGACCTCGTTGATGGACCCCAGATTCGCTACGTTTTTCATCGATTTAGCGACAAAATATTCAGTAAAGACCAAAGATATCTGTATCGAAATTTCCGAAAGCACTTTCGTCAATAGCCTTGAGGCTTGTATTGATAGGATCAACGACTTCAAAGCATACGGCTTCCAGATTGCCCTCGATGATTTCGGGAAAGACTATTCCTCGCTCGCTATTCTCGAAAGCGTTCCGTTTGACATCATCAAGATTGACAAGTTGTTTATCGACAAACTTCAGGACGATAAAAACCGTGAAATCATCAAGATGATTAGGAACATAACCAACCTTTACCACAAGGAAATCATCGCCGAGGGCGTCGAAACCGAAGCCCAGAGGCAGTGTTTGTTAGAGCTTGGCTGTGTGATCCAGCAAGGTTATCTGCATCACAAACCCGAGAAAATGACCTAATTATTATCACTAATATAAGCCGCTTATAGGTTTTTCATCATAAAAAATACCACAATCCCGGTGTGGTATTTTTTTAGCCGTTTGTTCATGAATCTATGAGATAACAAACATAGGAGTTGTTTCCTGGTTTCGACGGTTCAATATGCGCAGCACTCGTCTCTTTCAAACATCAATTAATAGGTGCTAAAATATTAACAGACTAATCAAATTTTTATTAACTCATAATAGCTTAGTATGATTAGAAGCGCTTGAAGAATAATTACTAGATATCCTTATTATCAGATGCCTTCTTTCGTTTCTCAAGCAAACGATCGAACCAATCAAATAAGCGGACGCGGTTTTCCTGATGATTGCGCAACCTGATATAATTCGAGCGATGCTTGAAAATGATCAGTGAGACAATGACAAAAGTGACTACAAGAAAGATCCAATCATCCTGTCGGATCAGCACATAGACAAGGGCATAGATCAAGGAGAAAACAGACGCCACTGTTGACGCAACCGAGACATACCGAGTAAGAAACTCGGTGAGGATAAATATCGGGATCACGATGATGGCGATGAGGGGATTATAGGCAAGCAACAAACCAAAAGATGAAGCGACGCCCTTGCCGCCCTTGAATTTGAACCAGATTGGAAAGATGTGACCAAGGACCGCAAATAAGCCGTAAACAAGCGGATGAAATAAATCATAACCGACAAAGATACCGGTGTACATCATTAGAGCAATGATGATTCCACCTTTGGCAGTGTCAAGCACAAGCACCAGTGTCCCGACTAGTTTGCCAAAGACGCGATAAGCGTTCGTAGCTCCGAGATTGCCGCTTCCCTTTTTCCGGATATCTTCGCCCTTAATCAATTTTCCAAGGAGGTATGAAAAGGGTATCGAACCAACTAGATAGGCGAGGACAACAAAAACGAATTTTTCCATGGAATACCTCCGATCTTTTCCGATTATACCATGATTTCCGCAAATATAAGCAGAAAAAATGGCGGAAGTTTGATATAATAAAGTGTACACAAAGGGGATAGATGCATGAGAGAACCAATTCAAGAAACTTACACCGCCCAATCCCTGCAAATCCTTGAAGGGCTTGATGCGGTTAGAAAGCGTCCAGGCATGTATGTCGGTTCGACAGACCACCGGGGACTGCATCACCTTGTCTGGGAGATCATCGACAATTCGATCGATGAAGTGCTTGCCGGATATGGAGGATCAATCAAAGTGGTTGTCAAGGAAGACAACTCAATTTTAGTGATGGATGACGGTCGCGGGATGCCGGTTGACATGCATGTTTCCGGAATCACTGGCGTAGAAGTTATTTTTTCAAAATTGCATGCCGGCGGCAAGTTCGGCAACACAGGAGCTTATAAAGTTTCCGGAGGGCTTCACGGAGTTGGCGCCTCAGTTGTCAACGCCTTGAGCGAGTTTCTCGAAGTGACAGTCCATCGGGATGGAATCATGTACCGCATGCGCTTCGAAAATGGCGGTCGCAAAGTAATGGAGTTAACGGCGATCGGGGAAACCAAAAGAACAGGCACCGATGTTTGGTTCAAGCCTGATCCGACGGTCTTCTCGACTACCCTTTTCAATTACCAAACTTTGGAGGAGCGCATCCGCGAATGCGCCTTTTTGATCAAAGGCTTAAAGATGCAACTCAGCGACGAGCGGTCTCGACAAAAAGGAACGTATTGTTATGAAGATGGCATCAAAGCCTATGTCGATCTTATCAACCAACAAAAGACAGCGACGCATAACACCGTCTTCTTTGAAGGCAAATCTAATAGCATTGAGGTTGAAGTAGCGCTCCAATATTCAAATGCATATTCAGAGAACCTGATTTCTTTCGTCAACAATGTCCGGACCAAAGACGGTGGTACTCATGAAACCGGATTCAAGTCGGCTTTGACGAAAGTCTTTAATGATTGCGCGCGCAAGTTGAATTTGATCAAAGAGAAGGACGAAGGTCTTGAAGGTGCCGATATCCGTGAAGGCTTGACGGCCATCATCTCAATCAGAATACCGGAGAATCTGCTTCAATTTGAAGGCCAAACTAAAAATAAGCTGGGTTCACCAGAGGCAAGACCGTCGGTTGAGAACGTTGTAACCGAACGTTTGAACACGTATTTGACGGAAAACCCGCAAATAGCTTCGGTCTTGATTGAAAAAGCCGTCAATGCCCGCAACGCTAGGGAAGCGGCGAGAAAAGCCAGGGAAGATGCCAGGTTAGTCAAAAAAGTAGCCAAACAGGAAACGATCCTCTCCGGAAAATTGTCGCCTGCGACCTCGAAGAATCCGAAAATCAACGAACTGTTCCTAGTCGAGGGCGATTCTGCCGGGGGTTCTGCCAAACAGGGCCGAAACCGCCTTTTTCAAGCAATCTTGCCCCTCAGAGGCAAGGTCATCAACTCGGAAAAGCAAAAAATGGAGGATGTTCTCAAAAACGAGGAAATTTCCACGATCATCTCCACGATCGGCGCGGGACTCGGAAGCGACTTCAAAGTCCAGAAAGCCAACTATAACAAAGTCATCATCATGACAGATGCCGACACTGACGGCGCCCATATCCAAGTGCTCTTGATAACGTTTTTCTTTAGATATATGCTGCCACTTGTCGAGGCAGGCAAACTATATATTGCTTTACCTCCCTTGTACAAGATTCAAAAGTCTGGCGGTAAACGCGACCAGATTGAGTACGCCTGGACCGAAAGCGAACGGGATGAGATATCGAAGCGCTTCAAGACTTACACGATCCAAAGGTACAAAGGGCTTGGGGAGATGAATGCCGCGCAACTCTGGGATACGACCATGAATCCGGAAACGAGAACTTTGATAAAAGTTAGAATCGAAGATATGGCCGATGCCGAACAACGTATTTCCGTTTTGATGGGCGATAAGGTCGAACCCCGCAAGGAATGGATCGACACCTTCGTCTCTTTCGAGTCAGACGATGATTTTCGCACGAGAGGTGATGAATGATGGCCTCTCTCAAACAAAAAATAACCCAGTTTGTCGATGAGAAGATCGTCTATGAAAACCTCGAGACGATCGTCGGGGATCGTTTTGGCAAATATTCAAAATACATAATCCAAGATCGCGCCCTACCTGATGTCCGCGACGGTTTGAAACCGGTCCAACGCCGTATTTTGTTTGCGATGCAGCAACTAGGCATGTATTCCGATAAACCATACAAGAAATCAGCGAGAATCGTGGGCGAGGTCATTGGCAAATACCACCCCCACGGCGATCAATCGGTTTATGACGCCATGGTCAGGATGAGCCAAAGTTGGAAGATGGGCGTTGTGCTGATCGACATGCACGGCAATAACGGTTCGATCGACAATGATCCGGCTGCGGCAATGCGTTACACAGAAGCGCGACTTTCGCCTTTTGCGGAAATGTTGCTCAAGGACATTGACAAAAGAACAGTCAATTTTATCCCCAATTTTGATGACGAGGAATTTGAACCGGTAGTATTGCCCGCGAAGTTTCCCAACTTGTTCGTCAACGGTTCCATGGGGATGGCAACTGGCTATGCGACGAACATCCCGCCTCATAATCTAACGGAAATCCTTCAAGGCATCATCTACAAAATCGACCATCCTCACGCGACGATCAAGGAATTGATGTCGATCATCAAGGGCCCTGATTTCCCCACG
>JAQVPE010000002.1 GCA_028702245.1 Candidatus Izemoplasmatales bacterium | reverse complement strand
ATTGCTTCTACTGATTATTGGCGTCCCCATGTATCTTTTGCATATGAAAACCGAAGCTCCGATCGATCAGTATGTCGAGTCTTCTGAAACCGCCTTTTACACTTCTTTCAACCATGAACTAGAATCATTGATTACCGATTCCGAAAAAGACACCATCTTTTTACGGATCGATGAGGCATTCATCAATCGGATGATCCAAAATATGTTGTCCGAAGACAACCCTAAATATTTAAGCCAAGAACACATCCATGAATTTGCCTATGACCAGATGATGGTCTTTGGCAGTTTTGCCGGTCTGAAAGGTGTTTGGACAAAACTTTCAGATGATCAACTAATAGTAACCGCCGGAGCGGATTTGTCCTTTTCCAAAAACCTTGTTTACCAATCCGGACTCGAGATCGTATTTGATATCGTGCTTTCTGAAAATGAGGAGTACTATCTCAAGGTAGCCGAAATCTCTGTAGGCAGAATGACGCCCACGCTAAGGAGAGCATTCGGCCTTGCAAATTCAATTGTCAACCTTCTGACAAAGAATAGTCTGAATGATTTAATCGCTGAATATCTTCCTTTTTGAGTGTTTGATGATGAGGAACAGAGTTTTACCGTTAGTGAAACTGAACTAACTGATTATCTACACGATGTCGAACCTAGTTTCGCCGCTTTGCTTAAAATCGTATATCAAGAATCGTTGATCGTCCTCGATGTTTCCGATCTGGGGTTTGATGTCTCAGTTCAAATTGGAGTTTTCCGAAAACTATCGTCAGATCCGGACGAACCGTCCTTTACCAGATGGGAAAATGACATTGATAAGGCTTTGTATATGTCAGGTTTTGCGGCGCAGGCGATAACAAACTCTGCGCTTCACCCTTTGGACCCAAGAATTGATCTTACAGAAGCCGATGTCAATTCGATTCTCGACTACACTCTTTCAGACAAAGTTCAATTTTCCTTCCCCATCGAATTTACTTTGGGAGGTGAGGAAATCGTCTATAATTTCGATTCGACAAATCTATTTGTCCGCATGAACGATGATGTTCTTTCAATCCATCTTACAATGACATTGAGCAAAGAGGGCATGGCGGGAGCTTTCGAGATGCAGTTCAACCTCGAGAGCATCGTCAGTATGAACCAAAATGGCGACATGGTTCTTACCATATCGAACGCCAACATCGGCGAAGTTAACTTGGATAACGATACGCTTTCATCATTGTTCGCTTTGTTTGATGAATCGCTGATGGTCGATAACACAATTGTAATCCCTAGCGAAGATCTGAATGAAATGTTTGCCGGATCCGGAATCATTATCAACGACAGTTATGTTGTGGATGGCATTCTTCGTTTGCATTTTGGCTTGGACCAATAAATCAATTCATAATAGATATTGTCCAGTTAACTCCAGATACTCAACTGATGTATTGTCTATAATTTCTGTATTGATGAAAGCTATGAACTTCAATCGATCTTTTTAAAAAAAACACCCTGTATTGTGAACACACCAAAGATCTGTGTGAGAAACGATACAGGGTTATTTTTTGATTGTCAATCAATGGTAAGAAAAAAGCAAAAAAGCAAGTTATATCAACGAAAAAGTTTTAATAGGTAGTTAAATTCTCGGTTTGGCACTATAAAAAGTATGCAGCAATTCATGAGCTTTATGATTTCCTGGTTGTCCGAGAAAATCCTCATACAACTTGACGACCATTTCGTTCTCGTGAGATTTGCGCTTTTCCATTTTCTCATCAAGGTCATATAATGCTTGAGCCCGCTTCTTGAGAATATTGATGTCGCCGTGATGATAGGGTTGACCGCCGCCACCGATGCAGCCGCCGGGGCATGCCATGATTTCGATGATATCAAAATGGCTTTTTCCGTCGCGGATCTCTTCGAGCAGTTTCCGAGCATTGCCGAGTTCATGGGCAATACCCACTCTAAGCGTTTTATCGCCTATTTGGACTTCAGCCTCACGAATGCCTTGCAAACCACGGAACTGTTTGAAATTGACCTCTTTTAATTCTTTGCCGGTTATCATTTCATAGGCGGTTCTCGTGGCGGCTTCGACAACGCCGCCGGTAGCTCCGAAAATCGTGGCGGCTCCGGTTGACTCCCCAAGCAATTCATCAAAGTTTTGGTCTTTCAGTTGCTTGAAGTCAATGGCGGCCTCTTTGATCATCCGCGAAAGTTCCCTTGTCGTAATAACATAGTCGACATCGCTCAAATCATTGTGCGTCAGTTCTTCTCTTGATACTTCTGCTTTCTTAGCGACACAAGGCATCACGGAGACACTGACGATATCTTTTGGTTCGATTTTGTTCTTTTCGGCATAATAAGTCTTTATCAATGAACCGACCATGATATGTGGAGACTGGCATGTGGAGGGAACATCAAGAAGTTCCGGAAATTGATGTTCGATAAACTGGACCCAGGCGGGACAACAGGATGTCAACATTGGCAATCGGCCATTGTTCTCAAGTCGATGAACGAATTCGGTAGCCTCTTCGATGATCGTCAAATCAGCTCCGAAATTGGTATCGAAAACTTGATCAAAACCCATTCTTTTCAAGGAGGCGACGATTTTTCCTGTCGAGACTTCTCCAGGCTCGTAGCCGAATTCCTCGCCGATAGCGACTCTAACTGCCGGCGCGATTTGGACAACTACATGTTTTGTAGGATCGTTCAAAGCCCGCCAAACCATCGACGAGTGGTTTCTTTCCGCAAGGGCACCGGTCGGGCAAACTGAAACGCATTGTCCGCAATAGGTGCAACTTGTGTCATTGAGATCCAAATGAAAGGCAGTGGCAACAACAACATCAAAACCGCGTTTTAGCGGATTCAAAACGCCAACCGTCTGAACTTCATTGCACATTGTGACACACCGACGGCACATAATGCACTTGTTCGAATCTTTTATGATGGCGAATGAGGTGTTGTCGATAGGATGACTCATCTTTTCGCCTTTATAGTGGATTTCCCTGATGTTCATCTCATGGGCTAAGGCCTGAAGTTCGCAATCAAGGTTCTTGACACAGGTTAGACAGTCTCGGGGATGGTTTGAAAGCAACAACTCCAGACTGGTTCTTCTTCCCATAACCGCTTTTAAGGAGTCGGTCTGGATTTTCATTCCATCTCGCACAACTTCCGAACATGAAGGAACCAAAGCGTTTTTGTTTTCATCTTCAACGACACAGACACGGCAGTTGGCAGACTTGTTGACGATGCCGATATCGTGGAGATCAAGATGACAAAGGGTTGGGATGTGGATGCCGATCTTTTTTGCGGCTTGGAGAATCGTCGTGCCTTTTTCAACATTCACGTGGATCCCGTTGATAGTACAAGATACCATCTTCTCGATTAGTTTCATGCTGGCCTCCTAAGGTTTGACGATAGCATTGACCGGGCAGGCTTTGTAACAAGCTCCGCAGGCAATACACTTGCTTTCATCGATGAAATGGACATCGCGAAGCGCTCCTTGAATACATTGAACCGGACAGACTCTCGCACATTTCGTGCAGCCGATACACTTTTCCCCATTGATGCTGTAAGCAATCTTCTTGGTCCTATAAGCATAGCCTTCGTATTCTTCGCGGAAATACTTCATCGTGCTAAGAACCGGGTTGGGAGCGCTTTGGCCAAGACCACAGAGCGAAGTGGTTTTGATAGCTTTGCCAAGAGTCTCCAGCCTTTCAAGATCCGCGGGGCTGCCTTCCATTTTCACCAGCCGATCGAGGATTTCGAACATTCTTTTGGTGCCGATACGGCAGGGAGTGCATTTGCCGCATGATTCGTCTTGGGTGAACTCAAGATAGAACTTGGCGATTTTGACCATGTCGGTATCTTCATCCATGACGATCATTCCGCCTGAACCCATCATCGCGCCGATTTTTGTCAGAGTATCGTATTCGATCGGCGTATCAAAAAACGCTTCGGTGATAACGCCGCCGCTTGGTCCCCCGATTTGAACAGCTTTGATTTTCTTGCCAAGTGGATGCCCGCCACCGATATCAAAGATTACTTCCCTGAATGTGGTTCCCATCGGCACTTCAACAAGGCCGATGTTACGAATATTCCCGGCTAGGGCAAACACTTTTGTCCCTGGAGATTTTTCAGTGCCAAAGGTGCGGAACCATTTCGCTCCGTTGATGATGATCGGGGGGGTGTTGACCAAGGTCTCAACATTGTTGACGGTAGTCGGTTTACCCCTAAATCCTGATTCACTTGGAAATGGTGGTTTTTTTGTTGGCTCACCGCGGTTGCCTTCCATGGAATGGATCAAAGCGGTTTCTTCACCGCAGACAAAAGCTCCGGCTCCGAGTTTGATCGATATATCAAACGAAAAATCGCTATCAAAGATATTGTTTCCTAAAAAGCCATTTGCCTTTGCGTCTTCGATTGCTTTCTTGAGTGGAGGAATCGAAGAAGCGTACTCAGCCCTGATATAGACTATTCCTGAGTTGGCTCCGGTGGCGTACCCCGCAATCGTCATCGCTTCGACCAACGAATGAGGATCTCCCTCGATGATGCTCCTATCCATAAAAGCCCCGGGATCACCTTCATCGGCATTGCAGATCAGGTACTTTTCATTGCCTCTTGATTTTGCGGTCATCTCCCATTTGACTCCCGTGGGAAAACCGCCACCGCCTCTGCCTCTCAAACCGCTCGCTTTGACAATTTCGACGACTTCTTTGGGACTCAATACTGATATACAGTTTCCAAGAGCTTTGTAACCATCTCTTCTAATGTAATCATCGATACTTTTGGGATCGATCTCACCGCAATTTCTAAGAGCCACCCGTTGTTGTTTGCGATAAAAGTCCATCTTCGCAAAATCTTGGATTGATTCACCCGATTTGGGATCAACATAAAGGAGGCGGTAAAGCACTCTGCCGTTAAGGATATGTTCATTGAACAGCTCTTCCACATCTTCCACTTTGACCCTGAAATAAGTGATGTTTCCCGGTTCGATTGTTATCATCGGCCCTTGTCCGCAAAGTCTTTGACAACCGGTAGGAACGAGCGCGATTTGGTGTTCCAATTGATGGTCGTCGATTTTCTGCTTCAACAACCCAAAAATCAAGTCGCTTTCCGAAGAGATACAGGAGGTTCCAGAACAGACCATAATCTTGATATCAAAC
This sequence comes from Candidatus Izemoplasmatales bacterium, assembly GCA_028702245.1. Taxonomy (GTDB): domain Bacteria; phylum Bacillota_I; class Bacilli_A; order Izemoplasmatales; family Hujiaoplasmataceae; genus JAAYZB01. The sequence continues at coordinate 11,952 of JAQVPE010000002.1, read as the reverse complement.
TTAACAGCTGCTCTCAACTCGTCACGCCATTTATCAAGCGTCGCCAATGAACTAATTTTCATTGTGGCCTCCTTTAAACTTGGATATGATATCAGCGATTTCTCTTTCATCGACATTACCATATACTTTGTCGTTCACCGTCATGACCGGAGCCAAGCCGCAAGCGCCGATGCATCTCACTTCTTTGACTGTGAAGAGACCATCGGGAGAGATATCGTTTTTCTTAGAGTTTGTCTGTTTCAAGACTTCATCGAGAACTTTTTGGGCGCCTTTAACATAACATGCCGTGCCCATGCAGACACAGATGACGTTCTTGCCGGTTGGCTTTTCCGTAAAGTATGAGTAAAAAGTCACGACTCCGTTGACTTTCGCAGCTGGAAGGTCTAGGGCACGTGCTACATAGAGCTGAAGATTGTGAGGAAGATAGCCAAACAATCCCTGAGCCTTATGGAGTACATGGATCAGTTGTTCTTGCTTGTTGCCTTCCAACGAAGCGATATAATCATCAAGTTCGCTCAATTTGTTTTTACAAAGATTACTCATATCCAAAATATCGCTTTTCATAGTGCCTCCCAAGAATATTCTTATTTATAAGAATACGATTACATACTAGTTAATAATAACATATTCAGAAGTCTTTTAAAAGATGATATCGCTTCCGTCAATTGACTTTCTCTTACAGTGAACGCTCAACACGCCTTATGAAAATTGGTCCATTAATTATGTTCAAATACAGGTTCCAAATTGACATTGAGAAAAAAAGATATAACTTAAAGCATTTGCGTGTATAATATATCCAAGTCGTTTCTGCGGAGAGTACAATGGCCAGTCCTACGATTAAACGAAAACTCGCATTTGCATCAGCGGATATTTTCGGTGGCGGATCATTCAACATCGTCAATTTCCTATATCCAGCTTTTCTCGCTTTAACAGTTGGCATCGATCCGTTCATGATCGGCGTTGTAATGCTGATCGCAAGAGCTTGGGATGCGATCACCGATCCTTTGATGGGACATATTTCTGATCGAACCAAGTCAAGATTCGGCAAACGCAGGGTTTATCTTCTGTTTGCTTCTCCATTTGTGGTATTCTCGCTTTTCTTTTTATTTTATCCTTACGCATTTTCAAGCACAAGTCTGAGAGTTGTCGCCGTTTTGCTTTCTTATCTGATCTTCACGACCGTCCAGACATCGGTGATGATTCCGTACTATTCGCTTTCAAGTGAGATCTCGTCTTCATATCAAGAGCGCGCATCGTACAATTCATATCGTTTGGGTTTTTCAATCTTTTCTTCGATCATTTGTGTAGCCGTTCCGGGGATCATCGTCGGACTATTTGATGATAAAGCGATTGGTTATCAAATCATGGGCATCGCCTTTGGCTTGTTATTTGGAATCTCGGTGTTTGTTACTGGTTTCTTTGCCCGGGAAGAAATCCAGACGCCAGTGATTTCCGACAAGTTATCGGTAAGGAGTCTTGTTAAGCCTTTGTCTTTAAGACCTTTCAGACAGTATCTCGGGATGTTTCTCGTCTTGCAAATGTCAATGGCAATCATGAGTGGTTTGTTCTTCTTCTATATCGATTTTTATATTGTGAAGGATATCACCGCTAGCGGCGAATCGAGTATAGTCGGGATGATCGCCGCGGCTCTGATGTTTTCAATGCAGATCGTCGCTCTTCCTGTGTATCTAAAGATGATCGAGAAAAAAGGAAAGACCTACGCCTATCGCTTTGGCGCCATTATTTGGATTATCACCGCCTTGGCGCTCTTGTTGATACCAGCAAACATCAACCCAATCGTTATTTATCTTCTGGCGGCGGTAATGGGCTTTGGTATCAGCGGGCCCGGACTGGTCCCGCATACGATGTACGGTGATGTCGTTGACGCGGGTCAGATCAAGTTCAAAAACCGGCTTGACGGACAGATGAGCGGTTTCACCAACTTCATCAACAAGATCGCGCAAGCACTTGGCTTGGCGCTCGTGATGTTTTTGATCGGAGTCGCGGGGTTTCAAGAACGCGAACCAGGAGCCGATCCAATCTTGAGTCAGTTGGATAGTGCAACTTTGATGATCAAGATTATCATGGCTTTTGCGCCGCTTCTTTTCATGAGCATCGGAATCTTCATCTCGATGAAGTATAAGATTGACGCGAAGATGCAGGCAACAATCAAAGAAGCGTTGACCGCAAATGATGATTCATCTGATTCCCTGATTGCGAGATTATAGTCATGAAACGTCCTAATCCCTTTTTATACTTACCACTAGGATTTCTAGTCAAGGTATTTGCTATCATCAAAGGCCAACGAATCATGGTAAAATCAATAATCAAAAGGCCTGCCATCATTCTTTCAAATCACACTTCTTTTTATGACTTTATCTACACTACAGCCGCAATGTATCCCGCAAGAGTTAATTATCTCGGTGCAAAAAAGTATTTCCATGACCCTTTGACAGCCATCTTCATGAAAATCGACAGGGCGATCCCCAAGAGCTTGATGCAAGTAGATCCAAAAGCGATTAGGAGCGCCCTAAAACTACTTCAAAACAAAGGTATTCTCGCTATTTTTCCTGAAGGTCAGATTTCAGCGACCGGAACTTCTTTACAACCTGCATACGCAATCGCCAAATTAATTAAAAAGGCTTCGGTGAATGTCTACATCGTTAAGCACAAAAACGCATACTTCGTCAATCCTCCTTGGTCGAATAAGACCTTTAGAGGCCGGGTTGAAACCGAAAAAAAACTGATTATCGATAAAGATGAACTAGAAGTTTTGACAAATGATGAAATCTACAAGGTAATCGTCGATAACCTATTCTTTTCATCGTCAAATTATAACAAAGAAAAACGTTATTCCTATAAAATGCAGAACATAGCCAATTTGGAAAATATGATCTATCAATGCCCTGATTGTCTTCATGAGGGTTTGGTATCTAGTCATGACCGGTTGAAATGCCCGAAATGCCATCATGAACTTGTTTACGATCGCTTCGGTCTTCTCAATGATACGGGCATCGATGAACTGTATTCGCGCCAAGAAAAAAGATTTCAGAAAATCATCGATGATGATCCTCAATTCTTTCTTGAAGCAGTAGTCAAACTGTTTTCATTTCGGAATAACCGCCTTGTAGAAGTTGGTAGCGGGAATTTGAGATTAGATCCTATCGCACATACCTATCATGGATCAATCGATGGTGAGGCGGTTATAAAAACTTTCAACGTTAGCAAAATCCCGACATTGCCATCGGACATAGGAAAAAATGTTCAAATATACGAAAACGACCAAATCTATCAATTTGAATTTGAAATCCCATACCTGACAACTAAATTCATTCTCGCAGGCGAATACCTCCATAAGAAATCAGTTCATCGATAAAGATCCTTATCAAAGTGCATCTCTACGTATGTATTCCCGTATTCTTTTTTTACGATATGACATCTAGTTGTATGAACAAGTTTTTATAAACGCTACTGATGACCAAAGTAAATCTCTTATAACACTCGCTAATCACAAGGTTTATCGGGTTAAAAAAATGCTTTCAAAGATGATTTCACTGGTCGATGAAAGTTGATATTTCCAGAAAAAGAAAAAAGTCGCCAGAAATCAGGCGACGTTTTTCTGTAAAGAATTATGACTAATTTAACAGCCTTTTTTCTATTTCCAGAGGTTCTAAAGCGTGTCCATTGTGAAAAACACGCATGTTGCCACCAGAAATCTCATCAATCAAGACGATTTGATGGTCTTTACCCACTCGTCCAAATTCCAGTTTGATATCATATAGTTCCAACCCTTTACGCAATAGATCTTTCCGGATGATTTCCGAGATTTTTTGGGTAAGCTGTTTGAGAATAAGGTATTCGCCTTTCGCTAAAATCCCGAGGATTTCCAAGGCGTCTTCGGTAATGGGCGGATCGTTGCGGTCATCATCCTTGAGCGTTATTTCGACAAATGCGGGAAGCGGAGCCTCAGGCTCAATGTATTTCCCGTAACGTCTCAGAAAACTTCCTAATGCTTTGTAACGACAAATGACTTCCAGTCCCTTGCCAAACGGTGTGGCTTTTTTGGCGGTCATCGTCACCAAATCGATGTTCGACGCGATAAAATGAGTAGCAATTCCCGCTTGATTAAGTAAATTAAAGAAATAGGTAGTCAAACGGAGTCCGGCTTTACCGGCTCCGGGAATCGTGAGGCCCACTGTGTTTGCGCCCGGATCAAACTTTCCGTTTTCTCCGGTTGCATCGTCTTTGAACCGTAACAACACCCTTTCTTCATCCAGTTCATATACATCTTTCGTTTTGCCGGAATACACTAATTTCACGATAATTTCCCCCGTTATTAATTTATATCGTTTTGTGGATCGCTTCCATCTTATCATGACCAAACCAGGCAAATCCAGTCGGTTATTGATTTAAAGCTCATAAAAACGCTCTCATAATTCTTTACTCAAAAAACCGCTCGATTGATGTTGGAGCGCACCTTGTTGATTTGCAAAGATTATCAAACCAAAATAATTGATTCGATGTCGAAGTTTTATTACAGCTAATTGTTTTGCCTATTTTTGTTGTAATCAAGATCGGTAATAATAAAAGCCCCATTTCATAGCGAAATCGGGCCATATTGCCATTGGTATACTGTATTGGATTATGAATCTTCGCGAGTAATAAAGAGTAGCCTAGAAAGGTGCTCTTATAATCGGTATGTTTTGTGATACAGTACACACCACACAATATATTTACTTCCTTATATACCTTTGATTTCTGCTTTTTGGTGTTTCGGGAAGTGTCATTTCTATCATGCCTGCATGTAATAGTGGATCTATGTAATGCTTCTTAAAAGAAGCCCTAGATTTAATATTCATCTTCTCCATAAGTTCTAACGTGGTATATGGGATACCTGCTTCTAAGATAGCAAGCAACTTTTTTGCTTGAATGGGTAAACTGCCAGTTCCGATATTGGATTGCTTCATAGTCTCATTGATTGTATCTATGATAGCGTCCAGCATGAACTCAATAAATATGGTAGATGCACCTTGATGATTCGATCCGGATATCGCATCATAATAGTCTTGTTGTCTCTGTTTTATGATTGATTCAACCGGTAAATAGTAAAACAGTTCTTCTTCTTTGGCGAGCAAACACGTTTGAAATAGCCTCCCCATCCTACCATTGCCATCACTAAACGGATGGATGAATTCAAACTCATAGTGGAACACACATGATTTAATGAGTATGTTCTCTTCATAATCATTCAAATAATCATAGAGCTCATTCATTAACAATGGTACTCTATCTGCAGGGGGTGCCATAAAGATTGCCTTTTCCTCATCAAAAACGCCGACCTGTTTTTTTCTATATGAACCAGCATCAGAGACCAGAGAGGTCATCAGTATTTTATGGTACTTGAGTAGATCTTTTTGAGCGTATGGGTCTATCTCTTGAATGTGTTCATACACTTTGATTGCATTTTGAACTTCTATGATATCTTTTTTAGGTCCGATAACAAGTTTACCATTAATCAAGTCACTCACTTGCGATTCAGATAGCTTATTGTTTTCAATGGCCAGAGATGAATGAATTGATTTTATTTGGTTTTCTTTTCTTAATATAGGTTGACTTTTTAAGTTATTCATAGAAGAAAACCTACCGATCAATTTCATGATAGCAGCAACTTTATTCAGTATCGATGTGTTTATTTCATAAGGCGGTTTATAGGTCACGATCCTCAACTCCTCTTGGGTTTATTATATCACAAAAAAAGCATCATGTACGCTTTCTTGTATGTTTTCTTATATGTTTTCTTATATGCTATAACGAATATGCTGCAAACGAGTAAAATCATATTCATTTCCTTCAATAGCTTAGCAATCATACTCTTCAACCGAAAATCATGCATATATATCAAAGTAATTCAATCATGATATTGACAGCGCAAAAAAATCTATCTCGTGTTATGTAATACGATTTCTCTTCATCCGTGTACATTCTTAGTTGCTTGTTTTTGTATTGATATTTTTACCACGCCTATCTCGTCAAAATGAAGAACTGTGCCCATAATCAATCTATACTTGAGTTGCTGTTACTGTAAATCTTATCATACAAGCCATGGACTTCTATTCTTGCACAACGGTCTTGCTGTATTCATATAAGTATCTTGAAACGGGAGTGTAGACCCTGAATGGTAAAAATGATAAAGATTACGAAACAAGAAATAGTGGTTTTCGTAGTGAATGAAACCTCATTTTAACTTATGAATCTCATCAACTAAATAGCCCATAAAAATCAAAAAGAGCCATTCTCACGCATGAGAATGACTGCTCTGTTAAGTGTGGTAGCCCGTACGGGGTTCGAACCCGTGAGTGCCGCCTTGAGAGGGCGGTGAGTTAACCGTTTCTCCAACGGGCCATCAGAATCAGCCTATAAAAGGCTGATAGTATATTTGATCCTACTGACTATTTTATCATATCCGAGGATTTTTAGTACATAATAAAAATTCGGAGTATTCTTTCTTGCGGATACGGCGATCCTAATGATCTCCGCAAAATCGCCGATATGGCCAAGATATTGATCTGGGTGTTGCTTATAGTCCTTTGCCCTGGGGGCAAATCCGCAAGTTTCGCCAATATTCTTTAAGTTGGAAAACCATTCTTCTTCAGAAAGATCAATTCCGGGATTGGCTAGGAATGAATCCAACACCTTGATGATTTCCGTTTTTCTATACTTATCATTGAAAGGTCTCTCAAGCTTAATTTCTTCATAGAAATACTCATCATACATGAAACTGATTATCGGAAAAATATCAGCGTATTTTTCGTAATCTTTGCGAGGCTTATCGCCGCCCCTTTCAATGCTCATAATCGCTTTGAAGTACTCATAGTCGCTTTCAATGACTTTTGCGAATTTCTGATCATACTCTTGTGCCCAAAGAAGCGCTTTTCCGGCAATCTCCTCGGTGCTCATTCTCCCAAGGCTTTCTTTGGCAATATACTTGACTTTCTCGAGATCAAACAAACCACCATCAAGAGTCATTTTCTGAAAACTTAAATCAAAATCAAAGATATTGTCTAATTGGTGTGCTAGTCGCCACTCTTCAAAATTGGTATTAGCCATCGTCATCAAATACTCGAGGAACCCTTCAATCGGATAGCCTAGTTCAAGAAAGTACCTTACTGAAGCCTCTAGGTCTTTGCGCTTCGACAGTTTTCTTCTTTTGCCATCTTCAAGTTTCATGATTACCGGCAAATGCGCATAAATAGGTCGCTCCCAACCCAAGGAATCGAATAGTTGAAGATGGATCGGCAGCGATGCCATCCATTCTTCACCTCTTGTGATGTGCGTGGGACGCATGAAATGATCATCGACAAGATGGGCAAAATGATATGTGGGCAAACCATCTGATTTCATAATGACAATATCTTGAATGTTTTCCGGAAAAACGATTTCGCCTCTGATCGCGTCTCTGACCGATACACGGCTCTCTTCATTTCCCGGAGATTTGAACCTGATGACATATGAGTTCTTGGAATTAACCCGCTTACACGCTTGTTCGACAGATAAATAGCGACACTTCGCATATTCGCCGTAGTATCCGGGATTGGCTTTGATTTCTTCTTGTTTTTTCCTGATCAAGTCCAATTCCTCGTGGGTGCAAAAACAAGGATAGGCAAGCCCTTGTTCAAGCAAGTGTTTGATGACGACATCATAGATCCACTTGCGCTCGCTCTGAATATAAGGACCATATTCGCCGCCATGAACATAACTTTCATCCGGATCGATACCAAAGACATGTAATTCTTCAAGTACTTTCTCTTTTGATCCTGTTATTTCCCGTTTCTGATCAGTATCTTCGAGCCGCACGAAAAAGACGCCCCGCGATTGTTTGGCGAGTCGCCAGGAAATAAAAGACGCCGACAAGGATCCGGTATGGAGGAACCCCGTAGGTGAAGGCGCAAACCGGGTCACCATCGCTCCCTCGGGCAGTTTTCTCGGTGGAAAACGATTTTCGAGGTCACTTAGGCTCAGCGAAACATCAGGAAAGATCAATTGGGCAAGTAACTGGTTTGGGGTCATAATCATACCAACTTTCATCATTCCATATTTTACCATAGATAACTGAAAAACGCCAACGAAAAAAGACCTTAGTTGGCCGGTTCATAGACCAACAAGTCACTATTTGACAATGAGCTGGGTTGATAACCGAGGGCGGTCAAAGCGGCTTCCATTCCCGGAAGATTGTGTTCGTAGAGCCTGATATCGATGATAACGTAATCCATCAGCTCGATGGCGTTATCGAAGTCGTAATAATCATAATCATACAGATACATGCGATCGCCAAGAAAGGTCGTCAGTTTGCTTGTGGCGACCACTTTCTTATCTCTCGGAATCGCTTCTAGTGTTTCGCGCATATTGTCATATTCAAAGAAGTTGTTCCGGTAATCCGTCACATAATGATAGCGTCCCAGGAATAGACCGATCGTAATCGTCATCGAAATGGCAAGCGCCACAAAAACGAATTGGTAGATCGCTCTCTTGATTTTGGTAAAACTCATCAAAAAACCGAGACTGAGATTTTCTTTGATAGCCAGCATCGCGACAAAGATCACGAGAACGCCGCCCCCATAAAAGTATTGGTAGCCAAATTGGTGCTGCCAGTAATAGTTGCTGGCGAAATTGACAACCACCAGCGGACCCAAGAGCAAGTAATCTGCCATGTTTCTCACAAAGAACGGGAAAAAAGCGCACCCAGCAAACAAGACGAGCATACTGTAGACTTTGCTTGGCTGGAACAAAGTGGCAAGGAAGTAACTTGGGTTCTGGAAGAGACTCAAGATCGTGCCAAACAATCCCAAATCGGTGTAGCCATTAAGGTTGCCGTAGCGCCAAAGCATAGCCCCGGTTCCAAGAATACCCAGATAAGCAATCGCAAACGTGAAATAAACAATCGCAACAACGATCGCTCCCAAACCATGGATGATGTTGAGGCGTATTTCGCTTTTTGTGGCGTTTTTCCTATCCATACCAAAGATCAGATATAGGCCAATGAAGACAAGATAGATGCCGGCATCCTCCTTGACCAGCAATAACAATATCCCCGATACGATCAAGCCAATTGTCTTCTGTTTGATGGCATAGTAAAGCACAAACAAGATCAACGGAGCCAAAAAGCAATTCTCATGTAGGTCAAAAAAACTGCTTGAAACAATCGCCGGGTTAAATATATAAACGAGTTCGACAACCGCAAGAATAATTGGAGGCAAGCGTAAATGCTTGCCGATCAGGTAAAGGGGAATAACTCCTGAAGCAACTACGATCACCTGCAAGACCTGAAGCGTTTCCGGATAGGGAAATAAAGCAAAAAACGGCAACATCAAATAATATATCGGCGATACATGAACGAAGTTATGGTTAAGGAGAAAGCCCCTCTCTAAGGTTGTGACCATGCCTTCGAAACGACGCATATTATGAAACATCTGCGTGAATATGCCAAAATCGTACGTTGATGTTGAAAGCGTCTGAATCCGCGATACCAAGATTCGGGAAAGCAGGAATCCCTCGAACAAGAGCGCTATGAAAACGATAGCGATTATTGTCAACTCTTTCTTCTTGTCATATGTTTTGTCCTTTAGCGGATCGGTCTGAAAGATGTGGCCAAGAATCAATCCTGCCATAATTCCAAGCCCCAGATAAAAGTAAGTATCCCAATCCGCTTTCAAAACATGAGCGTCAGAAATCAATGATCCATTTCGACCCAAGTAGGGTTCATAAACCGCGCCGGCTTTGAAAATCAAGATAACAAGAAGCAACAAGCTGATTGTGTAATTAAGGTAAATGAAGATCTTGTTCAATTTGATTCTGTTTTTGGAAAACGATTCTTTTTTTAGTGTGAAGCCCTCATGAAAACTGATATAAACCGCCGGTATAGAAACCAAAAGAGCTCCAAATGCCAACGATTCTACCGGTGCGAGCACGCTAAAAAAGAATAAGTAGACGAGCCAAAGCGTAGCCATCCAAATTGGTTCTAAAACATAAGAAAGTTTCTTGCGAAAGGCAAAAAAGAGGCCGAAAAGAAAAGCGAAAAGCAGCGCTTGGATCATTAGCTCCTGAGCGCTGATCTGTCTGACATCAAAGAAGTTGCGGCTTTTTCCGAAGAAAAATAGTGACAAGAGTGCCATCGCCAGAAAAGCCGCAATCACGGTTCCCGTGATTTGCTTGAGCGTGACTTTTCCCCTCATATCGGGTCCCTCCATGCCGTTCTGATTTCAGTATACAACATCAAGGGTAAAGAAAATAGTTTACATAGATTTTTTTAGGCGTTAACAGGCTGCCTTGTGGCCTTTCGACTCGCAACCGTGATGATCTCGTCGTAATGATTCAGATTTTCTTTGATAATGACATGGCTGACATTGATGACGGTTACATTTTTAAGCGCAAGCACACTGGCTTCAATCTCACGAGCTTTTGCCAGATCAAGGCTCGCAAACGCCTCATCGAGAAAGATGAGCGGCGCCTTATTGAGAAGGCCTCTGGCAATCGCGATCCGGCTCTTCTCGCCCCCGGATATGTTTTTGCCATTATCAAGGATGGTTCGATCCAAGCCGTCCGGATGGTTGAGGACAAAGTCTTCGAGTCCCGCCCTTTTCACGGCATCCAGGATGTCAGTTTCTTGGTAATCTTTGTACAAGGTAAGATTGTTTCTCAGGGTATCCTCAAATAGAAAAACTTGTTGTTCGATGTTTGCCAACTTGCCAAAATAATCGACTTTCTTGATTGTTTTGAGCGGAATCCGATCGATTGTGATTTCGCCGTCTGTCGGTGCGAAATATTTCCTCAAGAGCTTCAAAAGGGTCGACTTGCCACCACCAGAAGGCCCAACGATCAAGTACTTCTTGCCCCGCGAAAAAGTTAGGTCGACATCTTTGATGACCAATTCGTCAGTATAACCATAAGAGACTCCTTCAAGATTGATTTGTTCCTTAAAATCATTAAAGGATTCAGTTTCCGGATAGGTCTCTTTGTTTAGAAGCGATTCGTCGATCCTTTTGAAGAGAACTTTGACAGACAGCATTTTTGGTATCGCCTCTGAGAATGAAACAATCGGGCCGATGAAGCCGTCGATATTCGTGATGACGACCAATACTCCCGCAAACGTAACGATATCGATGATGGTCATATAAGCCACGACAAGCATCAATCCGAGAAGCGTTATCATCATATTGACGTTTTGAATCGCGAAAATGAATGACATTATTTTGTCGATGACATATTTCTTCTGCTGGACTTTCTTGCTTTTCTCTTTAAAATCATTTTTGATCCGCATTTCCAAATCGTTAGCCTTGATGATTTGAAAAGCTGAAAGAACTTCCTTGACAAACCCGCTATAAGAGCGCATCAAATCGCTTCTCTCGGCGTTATGGCGCTTGATCGGTCTTTCCGCAAGCATCGAAATGACAATGTTGATGCCGGCAATTCCGGCTCCGACGAGAAGCAACCAAGGGCTGACGATGGCGATGATCAAAACAGCGGCAGCGAAATTGATCAAAGAATCGATGATGATCATTACCTGTTCAAGATAATCACGTTCTATCAAATCAAAATCATTTGTCAATGCCGATAAATACAAGGAGTTGTTATCTTTTTGAAACTCCGAAATATTCTTTTGGAAAACCGCTTCAATATAGTCGGTTTTCATCTTAGTGAGTGCGCCTTTGATGAAGCGGCCCTGAACATACGTCATCAGTACGTTCGCCGGCAGCATCAAAACAACGTAGATGATAACCCACATTCCGCTTTGAAAGAAATCATCCCACAGGCCTGAGGTCGCGGCGGTAATGGTGTCATAAAGGGCAAGCGACATTCCAACGGTCAAGAAGGCGATCACAAGCCGGACGATAACGGCCGGCCAGACTTTGATCAAGTAAACGAGTTTACGCTTCATTTTGGGCCTCCGGGAAATAT
>JAQVPE010000118.1 GCA_028702245.1 Candidatus Izemoplasmatales bacterium | reverse complement strand
ACTCGGTGTCGGGATTAAGATCAAAAAGGGAGAAAACATTAGTTTTGACCCCTTCTTTTACGCAGACGTTATTCAAAAAGACATCATATCCAGAAGGTGCGTAATAGATGCTTTCACTTTCAAGTTCAAAAGTCAGACTTCGCGATGATCGAAACAACAGCTTAGGCATCATTGGCATCCTTTCTTTTCACCATATTTTTGATTAAGTTCCTGATTCGCCACCAAAAGGAATCGAGCAATAAATATAGTAGCGCAAACGAGAAGGGGTCGATCGAGGCCTCGGAAATCAGATCGCCGATCGTCGGCAGTTCGATCTTGATCCAAAGGGCAATGATCAAGTTGGTCAAAGCGACCATGACCCCAACGTAAAGAAATGAGGCCAAAAGACTCAAAATCGACTTCCGCTTGACTTCGTGAGGCAAGTACTTGATCGTGTTGCGCGAATCGTTGTGCATCCAGGAGATGATCGGAATCGTGATGTATTCGGTGCCAAGGACAAACAAAAGCCCCCACATGACCATGCGGTCGAGGAAGTCAAAACGTTCAGGCAGTCCGAGCACGGCCACATAGAAGGTCATGCCGGCAATCCAAAATTTTAAGAAGCCAATCTTGAGTTTTGGCGAAACCGAAGCAAACTTATCGACAAAATACGGATTTTGCTTCCTGTTGTCGTCACTCTGTTTCTTTGACATATTTCCAATTGACATAGAACCATGCAAAAACAGTACCAATGATGAAAAACACGGTTCCAATAAGGAATACAGAATATGAGAAGCGGGTAAAACTGGGTATGATGTAGTCGGTTCTCGTAGCTTGTTCAACGAAGAAATTGTTAGTGTATAGACCAACAAGCACACACTGGACAACTGTCAGAACAGTGATCAGGATCAGTCCGAACGGAGATTGTTTCTTGGAGAACGTAAAAGCGTTGAAGAGTTGAATCAAACTGATCAGATAGATTGCAAAAAGAAAGAATGTCGCAAGGTTGTTTAGAGGCGTGTCAAGTAATAGTTTTAAGGAAGCAATATGAGACTGGAGTTTGATATCAGTTCCTTGGACTTCAAAATCCAGAAAAGCGGTGAAGAACAAAGTCCCGATAACGATGAAAATCATGGGAATCTTCTGCTTGTTGAAGGAATACCAGCGTCGGGCCCAGGATTGTCTTTGCTCGTTGATTTCGTTAGTCTGCATAGATCCTAGCCTCCGTTTCCTTGTCAAAGAAGTAAATATTCTTAATGGCAAAAGAATAATGGATGACGTCTTTGTGACTGACAGCCTCACGTTCAAATGTTTTCGCGATCACCGAAGTCTCGCCGATATTGAAGTGGATCAAGGCATCGGAGCCGAGCAACTCAAACACATCAACGACCGAGGTGAAGCCTTCGGAAGTGGTGGTTTTGAGTTCGACATTGATGTTTTCAGGTCTTACCCCCATCACGACTTCTTTGCCGAAGTAACCTCGTTTCTTCAAAGCCGCAAAAACCGGATGGTCGGCAATGTCGAGAAATTCCTCGCCGATTTGGACTAGGCCTTCTTTGGTCAGTTTGACATTGAAGATATTCATCGGCGGGGTGCCGATGAAGTTGGCGACAAAGAGGTTATGGGGATCATGATAGATGTCATAAGGCGTTGCGATCTGTTGGACGTAGCCGTCACGCATCAAGACGATTCTGTCAGCGAGAGTCAAGGCTTCGATCTGGTCATGGGTCACATAGATCATCGTCGTGTTGAGGCGATGATGGAGTTCTTTGAGTTCTTTACGCATCGAACCGCGAAGCTTGGCGTCGAGATTGGACAATGGTTCATCGAGCAAGAAGATTTTCGGGTCGCGGACGATCGCCCGTCCAAGGGCGACGCGTTGCCTTTGACCGCCGGACAGATTGGCCGGACGGCGATTGAGATAGGGGGTCAACCCCAAGATATTGGCAGCCCACAAGACGCGTTCGTGGATCTTGTCGGAGTTTTCTTTCCGCAAGATCAAGCTGAAAGCCATGTTGTGATAGACGGTCATGTGGGAATAAAGGGCATAGTTTTGGAACACCATCGCGATATCTCGATCTTTAGGAGCGATGTTGTTGATGATTTGGTCGTCGATGATTAGTTCTCCCGAAGAGATTTCTTCGAGACCGGCAACCATACGCAAAGTAGTCGATTTTCCGCATCCGGAAGGACCGACGAGCACGATGAATTCGCCGTCTTTGATCTCCATATTGAAGTCAAAGACCGCTTGGACACCGTTCGGATAGACTTTGTTGACGTTTCTAAACAGCATCGTTGCCATTATTATCAATCGCTTTCATATGGTGTTTGAGTAATAGAACTTTCCTTAACGAGATGAATCCGGCAGCGATAAGAAGTGCGCCTGCCAAGGCAAACTCGATGATCGTCAGGATTTTGATTCTTTCCGGAATCCAAGAATTGTCAAACGCGTATAAAGGAATGTTGAAAATGCGCAGGAAATTTAGCGCTGCCAGGCCAAAAAGCCCGGCACCGGACCAGAACGGATGATAGTATTTCACTTTTTCGGCTGCGAGGAACGTTGTCAGCATCAAGACGATTGCCAAAGCGATCTCCAAACCGATTCTTAGATCGGGGGCGACTCTGACTGGGGTCCCAACGCTTACGAATTCATCGTAAGTGATCAGTGTGAAAAGAGCGATAATGCTGAGAGCAAGCGATAGAAAAACGAGCCAGTAGCCAAGTGAGTTTGTTTGATAACGCATCTTGTCGACTTTGAGGTTCATGGTCGTCATAATTTGGCCTCCCGGCGTATCTTCTTTTTTTGATTGGCTTTAATCTGGACGATGGTTTTAATTATTGTAAAAGCAACTATCAGTCCAGAGAGTACAAATAGAAGATAAGCAAACACAATACCGAGGTCGAATACAAAAGTACTGACACTAGAGTAATTCAACGCAACAATAAGTGTCAACAGCGCTTCGGGTAACTCCTCATACATCGTCTTAAGTCCGGGTAGATTATCCATAAGGAGCAGGCCTGATCTAATCATCAAAAAAACGAGTCCAATGACTGCAACATAATTCTGGACATAATATCTGCGACCAGTATGATTGGCAAAGAGCAATGAAAGTGCAGCCATGATGATTGTCCATAAAGACCACTTGAATATCAATTTGTTGAAGACTTGAGCCTCAGTGAAAAAATCACCGAACCATTCTCCAAGAGCCCAGCCGGTCGAAAAACTGAGAGTGTATATGAAGAACGCGCTGATAATTATGAGGGTTGTTATGAAGAGAAGTTTTTGCATCAATCTCATCTTTTGTCCTCTTTTCGTAAATTGGTCATTGGGAGGCGCGGAAGCCGCGCCTCCCTTGACCATTATTGCATTAGTAGAATTTCAAATATACTGCTATTCGTTAATTCTTGAGTAAGCATCGCGGTAAGCGGCGATGTAAACGATCTCGTAGATGTCAACTTCGTTGACTTTAAATAGATCCCAGTACTGTTCTTCGGTAAGTGAACCGCCATTGCCACTGAAACCGTACTTGACCAAAGTGATCAGGCTGTCAGTATCAAAGACGTCTTGGAACCCTGCTCCAGCAGCAATCAGACTTGATTGAGTTTCAGTGAGTGGGTAGAATGTCGGCGAGAGGTTGAACCAAGGATTGTCAGTGTCTTCTTGTCCGGCAAGTTTCAAAACACCTGCAGAAACTGCTGTATTGATTCTAGCAACACCTTCTGCACCTTCATCAGACAGAGTTTGGAACTCAAGGCCCAAACTACGGATATGGCCGATTGGCATCGTCGCGCCAACATATTGACGCAAGTAGTTGATCATGTTTCCACCAGCGAGAGATGCCATTTCAGCAAGGGCGTCGTCGCTCATCTGATAAACTGTGTCGCTTCCATAAGTCAATGTTCCATCAGTCCACCCTGGAGGTCCATAAAGATGCATCGTGCCAACTGAATCTTCTGCCGAGTAATCGTATAACTGGTCGACAAGCATCAATGCACGCTCAAGTTTGGCTTCATTATCAGCAACATGAATCGGGATCCCCCAAGCTTCGTTTTTAACCGAACGTACCGATTCAGTGAAATGAAAGTAGTTGCCATCGCCAAGCCAATCGACAACAGGCGGCAACACAGCTTGAAAACTCATGTCTGAATCAAGAGTTCTTCCAGCTGTGAAGAAACTTGAAGATGTCGAAGAAGCGTTGTAGTCATAAGTCATGAAACCGCTTGATGAATTCATAAGAACGTTTCTCCAGTTGGTGGTTCCTTCAGGATCTTGGACAATCAGACCGTCTGCGTAGAGATCGGAAAGGTCA
>JAQVPE010000117.1 GCA_028702245.1 Candidatus Izemoplasmatales bacterium | reverse complement strand
GATCAAAGCTTATACAGCCGCTGCCTCCGAAGCGAGAATGTGTGGTTCTACTTTGCCTGTTGTCACCAACTCCGGTTCCGGAAACCAAGGAATCGCCGCAAGCGTCCCTGTTGTAATCTACGCAAAAGAAAAAGGATACTCCGAAGAAAAGATGTACCGAGCACTGGCACTCTCAAATCTTTTAACCATCTACCAGAAAAGCCATATCGGCCGTCTATCCGCATTTTGTGGAGCTGTAAGCGCTGCCTGTGGCGCCGGTGCGGCCATCACCTATCTTGAAGGTGGGGACCTTGATCAAATCAAAATGACCATCACAAACGCTCTCGCCAATGTCTCCGGCATCGTCTGCGATGGTGCGAAGGATTCTTGTTCATCGAAGATAGCAACCGGTCTTGAAGCCGCCTTCATCGGCCATTTTCTGGCAATGCGAAGGCATTCATTCAACCCCTTCTCCGGCGTTCTCAGAAAAGATGCCGATGACACGATAACTGCTGTAGGCCGAATCGCGACGGATGGCATGAAAGACACCGATAAGGTGATATTGAAAATCATGTTGGAAAAATGATAGACATCAAAAACCGTGGAACGAATCCACGGTTTTTTTATACCAGTTTACTTCTTAACCGACTTGAAACAACATCGACGAGCAATACCATGACGACGATCGCAAGCAAGATCGTGCCAAGAATATCCCAGTTCCAGTTTTCAGCGGCGAGAATTAATGAAGCTCCCAAACCGCCGGCGCCAACGATTCCAAGTACTGTGGCCGAACGAACGTTGATGTCAAATCGATAAAGCGTTATCGACGAGATATCGGCTGCGACTTGGGGAATGATACCATACCGAATCTTTTGCCAAGCATTAGCGCCGACAGCGTCGAGCGCTTCAAGAGGGCTTTTGTCCATATTGTCGATTGCTTCCGCAAACAACTTTCCAAGCATCCCAATCGAATGAAGCCCGATGGTAAGAACTCCGGTAACGGCGTTCATGCCAAATCCCTTGACCAAAATGATTGCGAGCACGATTTCCGGAAAAACGCGAATGATCACCAGTATGGCCTCACCGATTTTGGCAACATACTTTCCCACGATGTTTTCCGAAGCAAGAAAACCAAAAGGAATTGCGAGAATCGCGCCGATGAAAGTGCCGATAAAGGCAATTGCCAGTGTAACCAGTGCCATATAGACGACACCCTCATCAAATTGATAAACGCCTGTCCCAAACAAAAAGTCGTATTTGAAGTCCGCAAGTCCTTGAAACATGACTTTCAAGGATAAGCCAATCGTCCTGAGCCTGGTCCAGTTGATCGACGAACCAGAGAACGAGAAGGCGATCGCGACAACCATGGCCACGACAAAAACAAGATTGATTATCCAGCGTTTTGGCTTGCGCTTCAGAGTCTCATCCGCTCTACTCATTGGAGTCGCCTCCTTAAGAACGAAGATAGAAGTTGCACAGACAAAACAACGACAAACATCAGGATAATTGAGGCCCCGACGCGGTCATAATTATAGAGAATATTGTCTTTAATAACACTTCCGATGCCACCGGCACCGACATAGCCAAGAATTGTCGAGGAACGGACATTGATTTCAAAGATGTAGATCAAATAACTGACAAAAACCGGTGTGACTTGCGGCAATACCGCATATCGGAACGCCTCGGTCTTCGTCGCTCCCGTCGATTCCAACGCCTCAAAGGGGTTCATATCAACGGTTTCAATGACTTCGTAGAGCATCTTCGACATAATGCCGAAAGTGAAAAGGGTGATTGCAATAATGCCCGATAAAACGCCGATACCAACAAAAAACACGGCAATCAGAGCCAAGACCATTGCCGGTATCGTCCGAAAAAGATTCATAATCGTTCTTGCGGGAATATAGATGTATGGCTTTTTAACGATGTTTTTGGCCGCCAATACAGCAAGCGGCAGTGCCATCAATGAACCAATGATGGTTCCGGCAAAACTCATATTCAGTGTATCAATCAAAGGATTTTTGAGCTTTAGGAGATATTTGAAATAGTCTTCCCAAGTGCGATTCCCTTTTGGAGTAAACATTTTGATGAGGATGACTTTCAGTTCTTCAAGTTTGACCGTACTGCTATCAAAAGGGATTAGTAAGGAAAACAAATACAGTAACAAAGCAACAACGGCGACAACAATCCAAATCTTATTAAAAGGCTTTGTGACCGTTTTACCGTTTGTCAAGGTGATTTTGCTCATGCTACTCACCAAGTACTTCGTCGTGACGCAAGGAACGCCCATAGATTTGGACTAAGGTTTCGTCGTCGATCGACTTGGAATCGCCATCATAGACGACTTCGCCTTCCTTGATCCCAATGATACGCGTTGCATATTTAAGTGCCAAGTCGACATGATGCATGTTGGCGATGACAGTAATGCCAAAATCACGGTTGATCTTGGCGAAGTCATCCATGACCTGGACCGTCGTAATCGGATCGAGCGATGCGACCGGCTCATCCGCAAGGATCAGTTTCGGCTTTTGCGTCAAGGCGCGCGCCAGCGCCACCCTCTGCTGTTGACCGCCAGACAATTGATCAGCCCTGGTAAATGCCTTGTCGAGGATTCCCATTGTGTCAAGTGATTCAAGAGCCATCAGCTTATCAGCTTTAGGAAATAGGCCAAACACAGTTTTAAAGGTAGGGTGGTAAGCCACCCTACCTGTTAAAACGTTGTTGTACACGGACATTCTCTTAACGAGATTGAATGATTGGAAAATCATCCCGATGCCGCGTCTGAGCATTCTTAGTTCCTTGCCTTTGATTGAACTGATCTCAACATCGTCGATGTAAAGCTTTCCAGATGTTATCGATATCATCTTGTTGATGGATCTGAGGAGTGTTGATTTGCCTGCTCCAGACAACCCTATGATACCGACAAACTCCCCATCCTTGATTTCCAAGTTCACTCCGTGTAAGGCTTTAACACCATTGGGATAGGTTTTGCTGACATCCACGAATTTGATCATTTAATGCCTCCGTAAGTTAGTCGAATCAGCTGTTGTCTTGTAAGAATTGATACAAGTCCCTTTCACTGTCGTAATCCTCGTCATGAGCAATGAGGTAACCCTTGTGATTATAGATTGATAATGCTTCAGCGCCGTCTTCAGTTTCAATAACCGCCATGAATGCGTCCTGGATGGCTGCTCTCAGTCCGGGGCTAAGGCTTGTAAGTCCGGAAATCGTGTCATTGTAAATGGGAATGGTCAAAGCTGCGACTTTTGTGATTTCAAAGCGGTTGAGGGTCGGGTTAGCTAGTTGCCAAGCATCGAAGTAGGTTTGAGTTTCGCTTTGATAACGAGCATCAAAGAAAGTGAAGACAGCGTCAACTTCATCGTTAAGAAGCGCAATAACACTGTTTTGATGACCGCCGATTGTCACATAGCCGACTTCGCCATTGGCTTCGATTGGGCCTTGATCCCACGGAACGAATTCCATATCGTTTTCATAAAGAAGAAATGAAGGATATACGAATCCTGATCCAGAAGTAGGAGACTGGGTTCCAACTTTTTTGCCGGCAAGCCAATCAATACCTTCTGCTTGGAATGCAGCATAGTCTTCAGTTTTAACGAGCAACATTGAATAATACGAATTAACCTTTACCGTATCAGTAGTCGCAGCGTCGTAACCTGTTGTATTGGCATTGGCGATGATGACATCGGTATCAGTGATGATAACCCCTTCGTCAACTTGTACTTCATACGCATCTCTGACAGAAGTAAGCAATACTTCGACGGCGCCGGGATACTCGGTCGTGACGAAAGCATATTGCTGTGCCGTCAAGAAGCCAAGGTGGACTTGTCCTGAGGCCATAGCTTCGATAACCGAAGCATAACTAGTGCCAACCGAGATGTTGACATTGATGTCATATCCGGCATCTTCGAGTTCGGCCTCAAGCAAATCTTCAAGCGTTTTGAGCAACGTGAGTTTTGCGGAGTCGATCGTTGTGCTCGGAACGAACTGAACAACCAATGTTGCCGGGTCGTCATAAGGATCTTCGGTCGTCGTTGGCGCCGCTGTCGTTGCCGGGGCTGCAGTAGTCGTTGCTGTTGGAGCCGCTGTCGTTACAGGGGCCGTCGTCGGTGCTGCTGTTGTTGCTTCTTCACAAGCAAACAGACCGAAAACAACGAATCCCAGTACCAAAAAACTGAGAATCTTTTTCAATTTCTTTTCCTCCCTATTAATGTAGATTGTTATGGATATCTTCCATACAAATCCATTATATATCATCTATGGTCGTTGTCAACGAATGTCCGCATATTTTTCCTTGAAAAAACGAGAAAGCGATTTCG
>JAQVPE010000116.1 GCA_028702245.1 Candidatus Izemoplasmatales bacterium | reverse complement strand
AAGGGCAATATCCATATAGCGCATCACATCTTCTCTAGTGAATTCGCTTCTGATATTGTCCATGGGAATGTCGGCGAAGAAGGTGTAAATCGATAGATCTTTCAATTTATCCATTTGCTCCTGAACCTTGGCTTTGATCGCCTCGGGAGGATTGGAGACGCCCTCGAGCATCACGTTGGTCGCTTCTTTATGTTTCCCAGCGTATTCGATTTTCCATTCCGTGATTCTCATTATCTTCTCGAAAGCATCTGGCAAGCTGTCAAGATCGACGCTTTCTCTTTCTTTCATCATTTCGTCAATTGCCATCATGAAGACGGCATAGAAAAGCTCAGCCTTGGACTTGAAGATTTTGAAGATGACCCCTTTTGAAACACCGGCAAGCAAATAGATCCGATTCGTCGAAGCGCTTTTGTAGCCATAAATTCCAAATTCATGGCGAGCCGCTTCAAGGATCCGCGCTTTAGTCGATTGCGTGCTGTCCAAACAATCACCTCCAGTGACCACCCGGTCACTACTATCATATACCTTTGGTCATTTCTTGTCAATATCAGCGAAAGAAAAACCGCTATTCGCGGTTAATAATTTCTTAAAAGTTCGATTTTTGCTTTAAATTCAAGCGGAAGCGGCACCGAAAACTCAAGCCACCTTCCGTTTACTGGATGAGTGAAGCCGATGGTCTCGGCATGAAGATACTGACCGAAATCCGCTTTCTGCTTTTTACTGCCATAGATATAGTCGCCGACAAGCGGATGACCGATATATGCCATATGAACGCGGATTTGGTGGGTCCTTCCGGTCTCCAGGCGACATTCGATGAACGTATTGTCCTTAAACCTTTCAAGCACGGTAAAATGGGTGATGGCCGGTTTGCCATTATCGGCGACCGCCATCTTTTTCCGATCGAATCGGTCTCTTCCGATTGGCGCATCGATCGTTCCCGCCTGGTTAAGGATCACCCCTTCGATCAGGGCTTTGTAGACGCGTTTCGTGGTTTTTTGCTTCAGTTCCGCTTGCAAGGCCTGATGTGCGAAATCGGTCTTAGCGACCATCAAGACGCCGCTAGTATCTTTATCGATGCGGTGAACGATCCCCGGACGCAAAGTTCCAGAAGTCCCCGATAACGATTGAAAGTGGTAAAGCAGGGCGTTGACGAGCGTTCCGCTATAATGTCCGGGTGCGGGGTGAACGACCATTCCCGAAGGCTTGTTTACAACAAGGACGTCATTATCCTCATAAACGATATCAAGGGGGATATTCTCGGCGACGATGTCTTGTTCGGTGAGCGGCAGTTCATCATATTCGATCAAATCGCCGATTCTGATTTTGTGTGAAGGTTTGACAAAGACATCGTTGACTTTGACGAGATTTAACGCGAGCATTTTTTGGATCGTGGTTCTTGAAGCATCGCTAATCACACCGCCTAAGAACTTATCGATCCTTTCACATTGGTCGTCTTCCCTGACGAGATACTCAAAAGCGAATTCTTCATTCATAGTCAGGATTTCACTCTCCGTTTCGGCTCGATAAAGAACGTATCAACCATAAAAGCAATCAAACCGAGCGTAAGACACATGTCGGCCACATTGAATATATACGGCCAGATGCCGCGGAAATCAATGAAGTCAACAACCCGATGGTCAAACTGGAAAATGCGATCGATCGTGTTGCCAAACGCTCCCGCTATCAGAAGCGTCAGAGCGATCGTATAGAGGCGCTTTTTAGGATCCTGGAAATCATTTTTTAAAAACAAGAAGCCAAAGACGCCGATAGCTACGATGAAAACACCGATAAAGAAAATCAAGGCGAACCCGTGATCACCGCCGATGCCAAACACCGCCCCCGGATTTCGGGAATAAGTGAAATGGAAAAAACCGTCGATGATTGGAAGGGTATCGCCCTCAGCGACGAAGAAGCTCACAACCCAGAGCTTGCTGAATTGATCGATAGCAACTAAAACTATAAGAATGATCAGCCATAAAACCATAAGATACACCCACTCACACGAGCCAGATCGGAATCATCACGAATAAAATCACAAGCCCCAAGACCAACAAAACAAACGTCGTCACGAGCATCACCGGGTTTGTCACTTGGTCGACAATTGCTTTCGTTTCGCCGTTTTTCTTGATCAAAACCTGTTTGAAAAGCCGATGGTAGATAATATTGAAGAACAAAGCAGCCACAATCAAAAGAATGGTGAACGTTCTAACTTTGTACATGAAGACAACCAGAAGTTGGATCAAAACAATGAAAACCGGGGCCATCATGATCAAAGCGAACACAAACGCCCCAATACAAGCGTCAAAAAGAGCCTTATAGGAAAAACTTTGTTTTAATTCTTTCAGACTTGCAATGTATTTTTTCATCATCAATCACCGAGCCCTTCCAGATAATCAAGGGCATCTTGAAAACTGGCGACCGGAATCAGCCAGCTCTCATGCTCGATTCCGTAAGCTTCGCAGACGTTGACGGCCTCAAGATAGTTGTCGTAACTGACATCGCCAAGATAGGGGATGAAGAAAACATCGACATTGTTCTCGTAAGCGGTGATGATTTTCTGTTTGACACCCCCGATATAGCCGATCGAACCATCATAGTTGATCGTCCCGGTGCCTGCCACTTTCAAGCCATGGGTGATATCTTCTTCAGACAGCATATTATAAATCGACAAAGTCTGTAACAAGCCACCCGAAGGCCCGCCGATATTGGAATCGGTCAACCGATAATGGGGAAAGGTGGTTTCGCTGTCGACAAGATAGTAATTCTTGAAGGTGATGCCGAAAACGCCCGACTCGGCGTTTTTTGAAATCGATAGGGTATACTCTGTTCCCTCTGTGTTTTTAAAGGTGAATTCATATGGCCCGGAGGTCGTTGCGACCCCGCCGATTGCGGAAACTTCCGTCACGATGACGTCATTGTCGCCCTTGAAGGAAACGAACTCGTCGCCAAAGGCGATATCAGCGTAATGTTCAAGATAATTCGCCTTTCCGAAAACCATCGTCTTTGCTTGATAATCGATGATGATTTCCGGGTTTGTTTCGCTGATCGCCTCGTATGCGACAATAATCGCGGCATTGACAGAGATGTACTTGTCTTGATAACTGATTTGACTGATTTCCTCATTGGAGTAAGTTTGATAATTTGTTGGCAAAACCATTAAATCCGCATATCTGTTAAAATAACCAGCCAGAAACATGAAAATCGTGGGCCGCGGGATACCCATGACAAAGGTCGTCGAAATCGA
Source organism: Candidatus Izemoplasmatales bacterium (assembly GCA_028702245.1). GTDB lineage: Bacteria > Bacillota_I > Bacilli_A > Izemoplasmatales > Hujiaoplasmataceae > JAAYZB01. The sequence goes on along the minus strand of JAQVPE010000116.1, from coordinate 1,083 downwards.
TCCCTCGATGTTTTTATCAAGATTGTAATCAACTTCTATCAAATCCTCGACTTCCGAAAGGCCTCCGGGCGACTGGACATAGTACTCGATCGGATAGACTAGCAAAAAAAGCAAGATGAGATATGGGATAAAAAGGTACTTGATGGCATGCCGATATGTATGAGCAAGTTCGTTCATCTAATCGATACCTCGATATTGTAGTTTTCAAGTCGCCTGTATTTGACGCCGGCAGCTTTGAATAGCCTCTTGGCTGCCAAATCGGCATCAGTACCCAAATACTTGTCTTCAAGAAAGATGACTTCCCGAATCCCCGATTGAATGATCAACTTGGCGCACTCGTTACAAGGAAAAAGCGTCACATACATCCTTGATCCATCGAGACTGACGCTGGAGTTTAAAATCGCGTTTGGTTCCGCATGCACGACGTATGGATATTTGGTATCGAGGAAAGCTCCTTCGCGTTCCCAGGGAAAATCATCATCGTCGCAGCCAACGGGGAAGCCGTTGTAGCCGATGCCGATGATCCGATTCTTTTCGTTGACGATGCAAGCTCCGACCTGGGAAGAATCATCTTTGCTGCGCATGCTGGATAGCTTGGCGACACCCATGAAGTATTCGTCCCAACTGATGTAGTTATTTCGCTTCACTTGGTTTTACCCCGCTTCCAGTATGAAATCGCCAATCTGGCAGCCAATTCAGCGTTATTGTATACTAGGCGTCGATTTGCCTCAAGACTTCTTCCTTTGGTGATCTCATTCACCTTGTCAAGCAGAAACGGCGTCAAGTCTTTGCCGGTGATGCCCGCTGCAGTTGCCATTTTGATTGCCTCTAAGATCGCCTCATCGATGGTGCTCTTGGGAATCGAGTAATGCTCGGGGATCGGATTTGCGATCAAGACGCCCGACTGGTACCCGAGTTTGTCTTTTTCGATGATGAAGGCGGTGATATCATCGTAGTTGTCAAAGCGATAGTTGACCTTCAAGTCACCCTCGCGTGTGAAAAACTCCGGAAACACATCGGTTTTGTAGCCGATGACCGGGACGCTCTTGGTCTCAAGGTATTCGAGGGTATTCGGAAGATCGA
>JAQVPE010000115.1 GCA_028702245.1 Candidatus Izemoplasmatales bacterium | reverse complement strand
TTATATGCTCATTGTAGATATCAATGAACTGCTGTTTGAGATTCATACTATCAAACCAACTCCGTGATAACTGCGGTTCCAATTATCTCATAGCCTTTGCCGTTGTACTCGACTGGCACTTCAACTTCCATGACTTCCTTGATCTCGTAATCCGCATTGATGCTTAAATCCCTGATATAGTATCCTTTATGAAGATCGTTGGCAGCCAAGGATCCATAAAAGACAAATAGATCATCTTCTTCATAACGTTTAGCATGACGGTAGAACAATTCGTCGATGATAGTATTTTTTGCCTTGTCTTTGATGATTTGGAACTTGTAAGGATTCTCAAGGTTGAAACGCTTCCGCAAATGATCCTCAAGCAGTGTGTTTTCAATTCCGGTTTTGGCTTTTTTGATTCCAGCTTTCGTCTTTTCGACAATCTTGATACCCAACATGCGCATTTTCTCTGAAAGACTATTTGATTCTGATTTCATTTTATCCTCCTAAAACAGACCGGTGATCTTATTATCGATCACGTCCATATTTTCATAAGCACCCTTTTTGGGTAGTCCCGGCATAGTCATGACGTCGCCGGTCAAAACCACAATAAATCCGGCCCCCAGTGATGGTTTGATATCTCTGATTGCGATCGTAAAACTTTCGGGTCGGCCAATGAGTTTCGGATTATCAGAAAGAGACAGCGGCGTCTTAGCCATGCAGATAGGCAAGTTAGAGCAGCCCGCCTTGTTGATACTGTCGATTTCCTGAAGAGCTTTGTCAGAATAAACAACTTCGGCCGCTCCATAAAGTTTCTTGGCAATCAGTTCAATTTTTTCAGGAACAGAGATCTCTAACGGATACAGATGTTTTGGCGGTAGTGGTTCTTTTTTGTTCGCTTGCTTAATAACCGATCTTGCCAATTCCAGACCGCCATCTGATCCCTTTTGATAGACCTCGGAAAGCGCGAGTGGATGATTATTTGCATTTGCCCAATCGATCAAAAAGTCTATTTCAGTCTTGGTGTCAGAAGGAAAACGATTCAAAGCAATGACAAACGGCAAATTGAAATATCCGATGTTCTCAATGTGTTTCTCTAGGTTTGATACTCCCTTTTTCAAGGCCTCAACGTTCTCCTCTTTAAGGTTTTCTTTCAAAACGCCACCGTGAAGTTTCAAGGCCCTAATGCTGGCGACCAAAACAACAACGGAAGGCATCTTTTCTAAAACTCGCGTTTTGATATCCATGAATTTTTCCATCCCCAAATCGGCTCCAAAACCGGCTTCGGTCACAACAAACTCGCTTGTTCTTAAGGCGAGATCGGTTGCGATTACCGAATTGCAGCCATGGGCGATATTGGCAAAAGGTCCACCATGGATCAAAACCGGATTATGTTCCAGCGTTTGAACGAGATTCGGTTTGATGGCATCTTTTAGAAGCATTGTCGCCGCACCTTGAACCTTTAGATCGCCAACGGTTATTGGCTGATCGTTATGATCGTATGCGACAATCATCCGTGCTAATCTCATTTTTAACTCGTCAATGTTCTTTGACAGGCAAAGTACTGCCATTACTTCTGAAGCAACGGAAATGTCAAACCCGTCTGAACGCGGTGTTTCTCTTTTGCTTGAAAGACCGACTTCGATTTTCCTGAGCGAACGGTCGTTCATGTCCATTGCCCGCTTCCAGACTATCTTGTCTTTGTTGATTTCAAGCTCGTTCCCTTGAAACAGATGATTGTCGATAACAGCACTGATCAAGTTATTGGCGGCAGTGATTGCATGGATATCGCCGGTAAAATGGAGATTGATATCTTCCATAGGCACAACTTGAGCGTAGCCGCCGCCAGCCGCTCCTCCCTTGATACCCATAACCGGTCCGAGTGATGGTTCGCGAATGCAAACTGTCGTCAGGTGGCCAAGCTTGTTGATGGCATCTCCCAACCCGATTGTGGTTGTCGATTTACCCTCTCCTGCCGGTGTGGGTGTAATCGCCGTAACCAAAATCAGTTTGCTATTATGACGTTTGCTATAATTACTGTCGCTGATTGCGACCTTGGCTTTGTACTTACCATAATGTTCAAGATCATCAAGAGCAATGTTAAGTTTCTTTGCGATGCTCTCAATTGGTTCCATCTTGTTTTCTTGAGCGATTTCGAGGTCGGTTTTCATCTAAGTCTCCTTATAAGAATGTGGTATGAAATTAGATTTCAGTCTCGAGATACTGAAGGTATTGTTCGGGCTTATACTCTTTGATTATTTTCAATGCTGTATAAGTCGTTAATCGCTGCTTGTCGGCGGTGGAAATCGAAAAGTGGATTTTGCCCGGATATGTCGGTCCGGCCGGCATAATGCCTTTTTGGATCTTTTGACAGACAATTTCGAGTGCCGGCTGCATTCTCAAGTCAAATGGATGTTTTGAATCCGCGAAATACTCAAGGGCTTTGTAGATATCGTACTTCCATCTTTGCGGATAATGGCAAACGGTAATACCGTTAATAATTGGTGTATTTGTCGTTTCGCGAAGATATAACTTTTTTCGCAATAAGTATTCTTCGCCATTAGTTCTGGCGTTCCTTACTTCAGACAGTCGATGACGATATCCGTTTTTTTCATATTCCCATAATCCCTCAATCACGGAAAGTGTTGTATGGATCGAACTATGCGAAGGATAGGGTTTCCTTTCCCAAGCGCAGTTCCATCCGCCATCGGGAAACTGGTGTTCCAAAAGATGGTCGATCATCTCTTCGATTCGGTAATCATTAACATTCCCATATGCAAGCATATTCAGCATCATTCCGACGATGCACGTGTCTTGATATCGCGTTTTTGCGACCTTTCCCTTATTATACCACATCAGCTCCATCAGCCTGCGGACTGCTTCCTGATAGATTGGCTCTCGAGGGTCAATCAACAACTTCCTGAGTTCAAGCAAAGTATAATGTGTTGAGTACCATTTAGGAGAATATACGCCTTCTCCCCATTGCCTTTTTGTTGTATCGTATAGATCAAGATAACGCTTAATCAAGCCGGAGGCAGCTGAATGAATCGTAATGTCCAGCAAGGTTTTTTGAACTAATGTCTTGATTGCTGGATCTCCTTCAATCAACCATTTTGCTATTTTCAATTGACCCACTGCCTTTCATGAAGGACTCAAGAACAACAATAAAAGATGCACTATTGAGTTGCTTATTATTTTGCCAACAACAAGGTTACACTTTCAACGCTTGCCGTATGGGGAAACATGTCAATTGGCTGAATATACCCGATTCGATACTCATTCAAAAGCAATTTGAGATTCTTCGCGAGTGTCGAGGGGTTGCAGGAAACATAGATAAGTTTGGCTGCTTTGTTCTTTAGAAGCGCATTGATGACTTTATCGTCAAGTCCCATCCGCGGTGGATCAAGGAGAATCAAATCCGCTTTATGAGAACCCCCAACGATTTCCGGCAAGGCGCTTTCAACATGTTTACAGATAAATTTGACATTTTCTAACTGGTTGTTGGCAACATTGGCAATCGCATCCGCTACAGACGGTTTAGAATAGTCAATACCGATAACCTGTTTAGCTTTGGCAGCGAAAAGCATCGAGGTTATCCCGATTCCGGAGTAGCAATCAATTACAGTTTCACCGCCTTTGAGATCGGCGGCTTTCATGATTTCCTCATACAAGATCTGCATTTGCGTTGAGTTAAGTTGATGGAAGGCGTCCGGAGATATTTGAATCTTGTAATCATTGAATTTGTCATAAATGTGCTTATCTCCGGCAATCAATTCTACTGACGCCCCAAAGACGAGCGGATTGCTTTTTTTGTTTATGCTGTATGTAACCGATTTGATAGCGTTGTTACGCTTCATAAGATCTTTGCCAACCAGCTCCAACAATGGATCATATTTGCTTACGACAAGCGTAACGCTTGCGCTTTTGGTAGAGGCTAGGTATCTTACTACAAGATTGTACAGTATACCGTTATCAGGATCGCCGTCTACGGCCTTCAGCTGGTGCTTTCTTAAGATTGACAAAGCCTCGCTGTTGATTCTGTTAACCATCTCATCCTGAACAAGACAATCATCTACATAGACAAAGTTGTTGGTGTCCGGGCGAAACAAACCGAGCGCCAAGCCAAAATTGGTTTGTTTGAATGGCATCTGCGCCTTGTTACGATAATGATATGTATCATCCATCCCGATTGTTCTATGAATATCAGTCTGCCTTAGATCGACATCGGTATACGCGCCAGCGATTGGTGCAGGATACTTTGTTTGATCTTGAGTTGTTCTTTGTACTCGATATGTTGCATTTGGCAGCTGCCACACTGCTCATAAAACTTGCATGGCGGTTCTTTTCTTTTG
>JAQVPE010000114.1 GCA_028702245.1 Candidatus Izemoplasmatales bacterium | reverse complement strand
CGGCCTCCATCGAATTTCTCGTTCTGGTAGATTGTTCAAAAAACATCAGAAAAGCAACTTTGTTTTTTAGAAAGTTAGTTTCTTTGTTGTTATAGAAATCAGCTTTCAGTTTTCGGGAAGTATCGAGCAATACATCGATCTCTTTTTTGGTCCACTCTTCGAGAGTGATAAAATGTTTGCCTTTGAACAGTGGTTTCATTTGTGGTTTTCCTCTCTATTGATTTCATTCAGATATAAGCCGGGAATCACGGCATACATCGCACAAGCCATTACCAGTTCGTTTTTCCAAGTTTTTTCGTTCGGGGCGTGAGCCTCTTCCTCATGACCGGGTCCGAAGCCGATACAAGGAATCTTGTATCTGCCCATGATGGAAACGGCATTTGTCGAAAAAGTCCATTTATCAACAATCGGTTTTTTTCCAAACAGGTTTTCGTAAGCTAGAACGAGGGTCGTTGTAACAGGATGGTCTTCGGGCAAGACCCATGTCGGGAAGAATGCTTTGGTCGGATAAACAAGCCCCGTATATGATGGCCTGTCATAGTCGTACATCTCGACCTCGGCCTGGGCTTTCTTGACGGAGGGAAGTTCTTGGATTTCTTTTAAAGCCGTCTCATAGGTTTCTAAATCAGTTAACCGCCGGTCGACGGAGATGCTGCAGCCGTCGGCGACAGCGCAGCGGCTCGGCGAAGAATGAAAGATCTCGCTGACGGTCAGGGTCCCTTTGCCGAGAAACGGATCAAACCGGAGTCTTTTGTTAAGTTGCTCGAGTTCCATGATGATCGGAGCCATTTTGTAAATGGCGTTGTCGCCTCTTTCGGGTGCGCTACCATGACAGCTAACGCCCGTTGTTGTGACCTTGATTTCCATCCTGCCCCGATGACCCCGATAGATTCGGCAGCTTGTAGGCTCGGTAATCACCACAAATTCGGGTCTGATCTTGTCTTCTTCGATGATGTATTGCCAACAAAGGCCATCGCAATCTTCTTCTTGGATCGTTCCGGTGATGAGAAGGGTGTAATCGTCCTCTAAGCCAAGATCTTTGATGATCTTGCCAGCGTAGACCATGGCGGCCATCCCGCCTTCTTGGTCGGAAGCGCCTCTGCCGCCGATCGAAGTGTCGTCTTCATAACCTTGATAGGGATCAAAGCGCCAGTTCTTTTTTTCGCCGATGCCGACAGTGTCGATATGGGCATCCATGGCGATCAAATGGCTGCCACTGCCGATCCGCCCGATGATATTTCCCATTTTATCGATAATGATTTCCTGAAAACCTGTTTTTTCCATTTCTTGTTTGATTCTTTGGATGACTTTTTCCTCTTGGCACGACTCGGAAGGGATCGCGATCATATCCCGTAAAAACTTGGTCATCTCTGGTTCGTACTTCAGAGATAATTCCATTACTTTTTCAAAAGCAATCTTCATCATTTGTCCTCCCGCAATCTCACAATCTCTTGGTCATAGGCAAAGATTTTTTCATACTCATGGTCCCAAAAACGCATGTCTTTCATAGAATCGAGATAGGCCTGTGAGTATCCGAATTTGAGCCAGTCTTTTTCTTTTTGCTTGAATAGCTTGTCTTTTTGTTCACTGCTTCGGTAATCGGCGATATCTTCAACGCCGTTTTTTCTAAAAACATCGTTGAACCAACGTCTCAAGACGAAATCTTCGGTTTCTAAATAACGTTTTTCGAGGTTGCGAATCACCGAATCATAGCGGTCATAGCCATCGGTCGCAACCGTCACAACATTGTCGTCTGGTCCCAGTCTCAGATATTTGGCCATCTTGATAGCGCCAATGATGTTGCATATCGAAGAGACGCCAAAGAGTTCCTTCATCTTATCGATTTCAACCGGTGAAACACCTGCTTCGGAGAGGATTCCCGGACCGTCATGGATGATTTTAAGGCCTTTTACGCAGTCATCGTCCTTGATGAGCGCGATGAAATCAGTATTGAGAATGTTGTGGATGAGCGTGCACATTTTGTCACCGATGCCTTCGATCCGGTGCTGGCCTCTGCCACCGTTCATCAAGGTCGAACATTCATAAGGTTCAAGGGCTGCGACTTTGGCTTCCGGGAAAGCTTTCTTGATCTGATCGCCTGCTCCGAGGGTTCCGGCGCTTCCCGGTGCCGAACAAAAACAGGCGATTCGGGAATTGCCGATGCCCTTGACAGCCTCAATGGCGCTGTTGCCGGTCACATGCCTATGAAAGCGATAGTTAGGCAGTAACTCAAATTGCGCAAGCGAACGGTTCTTGGGGTCTTCTTTCAACTTGAACGTCCGCTCGAGCGTTAAGATGACATCGGATTCGGTTCCGGGAGTGAGATCGAGTTTGGCTCCATATCTTTCGATACGCTGATACCGTTCTTTGGACATATTGTCGGGCATGATGACGATCGCTTCATAGCCCATCAGATTGCAAATATAAGCGACACCGATGCCGAAATTGCCGGTCGAGGGTCCAAGAATCGTATGTTCTCCGGGAATGATCGTTTGATCGACACAACCTTCAATCAAAGTTGAATACGCGGGGCCGACCTTATGCGACCCCGAAGGAAAATCCTTTCCGGTCAGGACGATGATGTTGCAGTCCACACCAGTCAGTTTTTTGTCGAGAACGATTTTGCGAACCTGATCGTTTTCGTCCTTCCAGGTGATGTTGAACAAATTGATGGGATCAAGTTCATTTTCAATCGCAGCTAATGCTTTGTTTCTTGTTTTTGAATCTACCGATCCCGGGTTAAGCATTTCCTCGTAGGTCGGTCCAAACGGAATTTTTCTCATTTTCTCTCCTTATTAATTTTCTCGTAATAGTTTATAAAAGCCTGGATGCTGTTTTCCAGGAGAACGGGCTCATCGGCGGCCTTTGCTGCCGTCTGTTGATCTTTGAGACCATTTCCGGTCGAGATCACGACCGTCTTATCGCTTCGATTGATGATTCCTTGGTTGCGGGCTTTGATCAATCCTGCCACCGAACAGGCTGCTGCGGGTTCTGAGAAGACGCCTTCAGCTGATCCCAAAAGGCGCATCGCGCTCAAAATTTCAGAATCGCTTGCTGAGATCCATTCGCCCTGTGATTCCTTGACGGCAAGCAAGGCTTTGTGATGATTTCTCGGTTCGCCGACTGCGATCGAGTCGGCGATCGTGTTCTCTTTTGCGATGACCAACTGACCGGTTATGGCTGCATCCATAAGCGGTTTGCAGCCATCGGCTTGAACACCGAGCAATCTCGGAATGGCGGGTATCAACCCCAACTTGTACAAATCATAGAAGCCCTTGTACACTCCGGCAATCGTGCACCCGTCGCCAACCGAGACGACGACCCAGTCGATCGGTTCAAAGCCCAGCTGTTCGCTGATTTCATAGGCGACCGTTTTCTTTCCTTCGACAAGGTACGGATTGATGGCGGCGTTGCGATTGTAGAAACCATACCGATCGATAACTTGAGAAGAGAGATCAAAGGCATCCTTGTAATCCCCGTCAACCTTGATAACCAGCGCGCCAAAGAGGGCAAGTTGAACCAGTTTTCCCACTGGTGCGCGCTTTGGTACGAAGATTATCGATTTCAGACCGGCCTTTGCGGCGTTACCTGCCAAACTGGACGCGGCATTGCCGGTCGAGGCGCAACAAATCACTTTGTTTTGGGCTTCTCTCGCCTTGCATATGGCGACAACAGAGGCTCTGTCCTTGAGACTCAAGGTGGGATTCAGACCGTCATCTTTAACGTAAAGATTATCCATCTTGACGATCTTCTTCAATTGGTTGGCTTGATATAGTGGTGTCATGCCAACCGCGAGTGTTTCTATGGTATCGACATCTCTAACCGGCAACAAAGGCAAATAGCGCCAGATCGATTGCGTACTCTCTTTCGCAAAGTATTCTTTCGTAACTTTCTTCTTCAATGAATCATAGTCGTACAAAACGTCAAGGGTCCCCGTTTTGCACGCGGGGCAAAGCAGTTGACAAGGCGTCGCAGGAAAAGTCTGATTGCAGGACGTACATCTTAAATATTTGACGTATTTCATGATTCTCCTTCCCTAGCCTCAAGCGGAATCAACTTGAAACTCCCGACATCAAACAGCCCAAAATCAGTGCACTTAAGTTCGGGGATGACCGGCAACGACAGAAAGGCAAGCGACAAGAACGGGTCATCTTCATCGCTCACACCCATCTGGTGGATTGCCTGATTGAGACGGTTAAGTTTTCCTTCCACATGCCTATGATCGCTTGATGTCATCAATCCGGCAACTTCAAGACGCAAGTAATCGAACACATCATGGTTCTTGATGAGAACGATGCCGCCGCCGATTCCTTTGATCGTTTTGACGGCAAGCATCATGTCTTCGTCGTTGTCGCCGATACAGATGACATTATGAGAATC
>JAQVPE010000113.1 GCA_028702245.1 Candidatus Izemoplasmatales bacterium | reverse complement strand
TGCTCGTTTTTATAGTAATATAGTTCTAATCCACTTTTATCAAAGGCTTCTGCAATCATGTTTTCATAAAGTGCGCCCTTGTAAACGCCTAAGTTCTTATTTGCTCTTAAATCAAGTTGAGAATCTTCATCTAGCATAGACACTAAGAGTCCCGTGTCCTTCATATAAATCTTATAGAAAGATTCATCATAATTGCCTTTTAGTGGTAGTGATATCGAGTTGAGTTTATAACATAAATTGATTAGTCCTGCTTCGTATAGCCATTCAATCACGCCGCGATAATCTCTAAACCGTGCATTCTTATCTACTTTTGCTAGCTGAAACTTTTTATTCTCCTTAGCCAACTGAACAGGGATATGATTAAACACATTCATAATTCTTGTTTTATCGACACCTGAAGCGTACTTTTTAATATCTTCTTTATAATCTTTGATGATTTGAATTTGGTTTTCAAGTGTACCTTCAAATGATTGGTTGTTAATATACCTGCTGATGACTTCAGGCATACCACCCAAAATAACATAATCCATAAAGAGAGCCTTGTAAATCTTGTATTGAAGGTCAGATAGAGGTCTAAGGTTTATCATATGTTCCAGTAATTCGGTTCTGCTTTGAGCATAACCTTTTGCCCATAGAAATTCCTCAAAATCCAGTGAAGTCATTTCAAAGTCGGTTTTATAACCCGTGCTAACACTATCAATTCGGCTATAGTTTATTCCAAGCAGTGACCCACTACAAATGACATCATATCTGCCATCAAGTTTAAAGAACTTTAGTGCCGAAGAGATATCTATAAAGTCTTGTATTTCATCGAAGATCAAAACCGTTTCATGATCAACAATCCTTTTGTATGGATCAATTAGTGTGATGTTTTTGATAATTTCTTGAACATTAGGTCCGTTTTCTAGTATTGCTTTATATATTGGTTCTTCAATAAAGTTAATATAGATTATATTCCGGTAGTTCTCTTCTGCAAATTTAAGAATTGATTCTGTCTTTCCAACTTGCCTGGGACCTTTGATGACCAGTGGCTTCTTTTCTTTACTATATTTCCATTCAATTAAGAATTGATCAACTTTTCGTTTCAAGTACATACGCTTCACCTCAACTTCATTTTACACGTTTTCATATGAATATTCAACTAATATTTCACGTTTTTGCTACGATAATACCCGGGTTCCTCACGTTTTTATGAAAATCAAGTCATAATATGAGTCTTTTCAATTCTTGTCAGTAACATGTTCTAGGCAAAAATATGTTTCCCCCCTTCAGGTTTTTCGAAGATCGGAAACATATTTTTCTAGAAGTTTGCCACATAAACCAAACTAACACGTGTTCAGCGGCTGTATGTTGATAGCCAATGTACAATTCTAGTGCAGAAATGAAAATCAAATTAGTATCATTCCGAACACCTTGATTGATCTCATAGTATTGGATATCAATTATCACAGCTCGATATCAAAATCAATTCAAGTTTCGCTCATCACGTTTTGATTGAAATATTTAGTTTTAATCAAACCGCTTAATCATTATTACTTCGTATGTACTTGGCTTTTCAAATATGTATGTGATTTTTTTTGGAAAAGTGCTGCTCAACATATCATCTGTATACCCTTGGTTCTTCCAGTAATTTGATCGTTTTTGCTCCCATGAGTGATCGAGCCCCATCATCTGTTATTGATAACTGGAATATCCCGCGGCAGCCCCAAGTACTCCACCTACACAGATTGATACAAGAGCGCCTTAGCCATAACCTTCAAACTCTTCAATACTGCGTGAACTGAGCCCAGCATATATTGCATATCCTCCAAGAATATATACAGATCCAACCGCAGCGAAACTTAGTATCGTGACAATTATTGTCGCAGCAACTAAAACCGTTGCGATACCAATTGCTAACCCCCAGTGCAAACACTCCTCGCCGCTAGGTTCTATTCGCATTACTGGATTATTAGCACAATAAGCATACATATTGGTGGAGAGAACACCGCCGGTTTGACCGAGCAGCCCATCAAGTTGGTAAACGAACCAATCCTATGGCCTTAGCGACATGATAGTAGATGGTTAAGTCCCGATTTTATGTTTGATTGAGCTTTGGCGCTTGATCGGATTAGTGGATATTGTTTACAAACCATAATCATTATATCGTTCAAAACCTCATTAATCGACCCTATGTACTCAAATCGTTCATCAAAAGAAAATCTTTGAGTTTAATGTGGCGGATTGTACTTGTGGAGTAATCGAAATCATCAGTTGTTATCAAGACTTTTTGTGAAAGGTTATCCATATCTCTAAAGGCTGCTAACTCGCGTTCATAAGTTCTGTCTTCCGCAACGCTGTATGCCACCTGAACGAAGTATTTTCGATTACCTTTCTGCGCTAAAAAATCAATTTCTTTTCCTTTGTTGTTGTATACGTAGATATCGTATCCCATATAGAGAAGTTCGTTGTATATAATGTTTTCAAGGTTATGTGTCAAGTCGTATCGGTTGTCCATGCACCTTATGGAATTGAGAGCAACGTCGGCATTGTAGATTTTCGTGAAAAACGCCAACTCTCTTTTTGTTCTTGTGGAATACTGCTTAACTGTTTCAATCACGTACGCTTCCTCAAGATATCCAAGAAACTTCATTATGGTATTCACTGATCCCACATGGTGTTCCTGTTTAACATAGTCATGAATTGATTTTGCGGAAAATATTCGACTATTCGAGCGAAGAATGAAATTTACTAAGTATTTAAAAAGATTTATCTTCCTAATATGATATCTGTTCACAAGGTCATTGATGATGATGGTATCGTCCAAATCATTCAGATAACGACGTTGTGCTTCTTGGCCATCAAACTCTATTCGTTTTGGAAAACCACCCCAGATCAAGTAGTCTAGTATTGACACCTCTTTGTGTAGTTGTGTTGCATATTCAACTATTTCTTTATAAATGAATGGTCGTATGCGAAACGCAACGTATCGTCCACTGAGTTCTTTTGTGAACTCGCTCGATAGGAGTTTGGAGTTCGATCCCGTGATGAAGAGAGAGTTATCGTCAAGGCGAAGCGTTCTGCACGCTTCTTGCCAACCATCGAGAACTTGTATCTCGTCAAAAAAGAGAAAGCATTTTCCTTGCTTGCGCTTATTCTCAACGTATTTGATTAATCCGTCGCTGTTTGAGATGTTTGCTGAGACTCGCTTATCTTCAAAATTGAGATAAATGACATTATCCGTTTCAGCGAGGATCTCTTTAATGATTTGATCTAATACTACTGATTTTCCCGCTCTCCTGACTCCAGTTATTATTTTTATTAGGTCAGATTTGTAGAACGGGCGAATTTCTTGTATATATCGTTCTCGCTTGATCATTTCTCCCACCTCATCCACATTATACTGAAATCTTTTGAATCTGTCAAACATAGTTTTCATTAGTATTAAAAACTTTATATTGTTTCTTCGATAGTATTCAGTTGTTGCAAAGAGCGTATTGTCTACTTGCATCAATCGTTAGTACGCGCTGTACACTTCGGGTCAGATATTGATTATCTCGTATTCAATGACAGCCTACGCGTGAATGTCGCATTATCGAGTGGCGGGAGATCTATCAGTTAAAAAGGAATATGTTTCCGGTGTCTTGCTGTGTAGAGCCTATCTAGTTGCTCGAAAATATTTCGGTTCGTGTATGTCGGAAACATATTTTTAGCCTTTTTATGTTCTCCCATTCCAGACTTTATCCAGTGTGGAAACATATTCCATCCATATCAAATTCTATTGATGACTCTTATGTGGAAATGGTCGACTGAAGCACATGCTCATCATTGTCAAATAACTTATAATAATATTTAACTCCGTCTATTCCAAATAATATCACTTTTTCAAATTCAACATGTTCGCATATGTGTTGAATCAATTTAGCACCTAAATAGTATCCTGCATCTGAATAATCATTGTATAAAATCCAGTCTCCAAAGTATCTTTGATTTTGATGATTCATGGTATCAAGATCAATTAAGAAATCTTTTTTCAATTGATCTAAATGACTATCATAATATTTGATCCACTTTCCATCATCCTGATGATAGTACGTGAAATCGCCTATGAGAAGTTGTTCAAAATACATTGCAATGCCTTCGGTGAATAATTGCCATAAAAATGTATCAGCTAAGCTATCAAATGTTCTATCTAAAACACCATATTGCTTTTGTTAAACATGACCTAACTCATGTAAAATTAAGCCATTCATTTTATTTTCATTATCCCAATTAAGTTCAATAATTTTTTTAATGCCTAAGCTGTGTTCAAGATAAGTGTTGATAAGGCTTGAAGATATCGATTGGGAATGGCTTTCGACAGATATCCTGATTTTTGATTGATACTTTGTTGGATATCGTGTAGTTCATTAGCTCAATTGAGCGG
>JAQVPE010000112.1 GCA_028702245.1 Candidatus Izemoplasmatales bacterium | reverse complement strand
CTTGCGAGTTTTGCATCAAATTGCCAACTCCCGCTGTCGCATAATATGATCTGAAAAGGAGATTATAGCCATCGATCAAAGCCAGTTTCTTCATTCGTTCACCCCGTGCTTCCCGTATCGTATCCAATACAATTATACTATATAAACAAACCGGCTCATTTGCCAGGGGGATTGAAATTATCAAGCAACAGCAACCCTTTGAGAATGAGCGCGTCATCGAAGAGCATCTTCTCACGGCAATGGGGATGGATGATGCGCGCGTGGCCTCCGGTCATAATAACCTTCAAGTCGGGCTTATTGATGTATTCCTTGATTCTAACAATCATCCCGTCAACCAAAGAAGCGTGTCCATAAACCAGCCCAGATTTGATGCTATCATGGGAATTGGTACCTAATAGCTTTTGCGGGGGTTCAAGTTCCACTTGAGGCAAAAGCGAAGTTTTGCTGACAAGGGCGTTTCTGGAAGTGGTCAACCCGGTGGCGATGACAACACCTCTGAGATTCTTGTTTTCCACATAAGTAAAAGTCGTAGCCGTTCCCAAATCGATGATCAAGCATGTTGAATCGTAGATATTGGTTGCGGCAATCGCATTAGCGATCAAGTCGGCTCCGACTTCGCGAGGAGTGTCAGTCAAGATCTTGATTCCGGTTTTGACGCCCGATTGCAAAAACAACGGCACGACTTCGTGTTCGTTCTGAAAGTATTCCCGAAACACGTCATTGAGTTCCGGCACGACCGAAGCGATGATCGCCCGATCGACTTTGCCATTTAAAAGCCGCGACAAAGTAATCGCATACTCGTCCGCAGAGCGGGTTTTTTCTGTGTTTATGCGATAGATTTTATTGATTGAATCTCCTGATTTTGAAATTCCGATCGCAATCGATGAGTTGCCAATATCGATAAGAACAATCATCATTGCGCCTACACTTCTATGTTGTTATCAGGCTGTTGATCTTTTCCATAAAGCGGGATCAGCCTGATGACGATCGTTGCCCCAACGACAGCAGCCAAAACCGCTTCAACCGGTGCTGTAATCGGAACTCCGGAAGCGTTCAACGCTGTCAGATAGGGGATGAAAGCCTCACCTAGGGAATCAAAGCCAAAAACCATCGCAAATGAGGTCCAAAGCATTGGCAAAACCAATAGTGTATGAATGACGGTCAGCAAGAAGAAGCTAACAGCAAGAGCTAAATACCGTGATTTGATAACTCTCATAAAAAACTTGACGACATCGTAAATCAACAATCCGAATATGATGCGTGGCAATACCGAAACCCAGGGGTAGTAAAACAAAGGGCTGCTGTAAATAAAGGCGGCAATAAGTGAAACGACGCCAAATGCCAAGCCAAGGTAAATGCCAATCTTTCGCCCAAGCAGCGCCGCGCCGATCAATACCGGTATATGGATGATCGTCGCTTCCATGTTGGAGGTGATTTTGATGAACCCAATGGCTCCGCCCATGCCATTGGGGACAAGCCCGAGAACCGCGATGATCGCGATAAACATCGCCAAAATCGTCATCTCCCGGGTTCTTTCCTTGTTGCTTCTAACTTTCTTTTCCATTCTCTTTTCCTTTCCAAGCCGCCTCAGGCGGTCTCCTAAGAATTATCGTCTCAGACTTCTTGTCTGATAGATTCGATTTTCTGCTGGTCAAGTTCTTTCAACATTGCCATGATGATCGCCTTGACAGCCTCATAATCGCTTTTATGGATCATCGAGGTCGTCGAGTGAATGTAGCGAGAAGGCATGCCAATCGTGCAAACCAGAACTCCAGATTCGGATAGTTGGACTTCCGCGGCATCGGTACTTCCCAACGATTTGTAGTATTGATACTTGATGTTGTGTTTTTGAGCGGTCTCCTCGATGAATCTTCTGACTCCTTGATGCAGAATACACTTGGGATCATAGAAACGGATCATGAAACCGCCACCGAGTTTGCCGCCTGTATCAGTTTCCTCGAAAGCGTCCGCGCAAGGCGAGCAGTCGACAGCGATAAAGAAATCGGGTTTGATCATATAAGCCGCTGTTTTTGCGCCTCGCAAACCGACTTCTTCCTGAACGTTGGCTCCTGCGTAAAGACGGCAGGGAATTTCGTTCTTATCGATTGACTCAAGAATATCGAGCGCCATCGCCGTGCCAAAACGATCATCCCAGGCTTTCGAGAAAATCTTCATCTTGTCTTTGGTCTCCTGGTAGTTGTTTTGAAAAACGATCATCTGCCCGATCTTGACACCAAGAGCTGACGCGTGCTCTTTGTTGTCGGCGCCGATATCAAGCAGAAAATCATCAAAACTACTGACTTGCTTGCTGGTCTCATCCCTTAACAGGTGTGGCGGCTTCGCTCCGACGACGCCGGGAATACTCTCGCCTTCGGCGGTGATGATTGACATATACTGCGACAAAGCCACCGGCGGGTTGATCGAACCGATGGGAATCATCTTGATGAAACCTTTGTCGGTAATTCCGGAAACCATGGCACCAACTTCATCCATGTGTCCGGCAAGCATGACGGTTGGTCCGTCCTTGTGTTCGTTAATGACGCCAAAAATCGATCCGAGTTTATCCTGATAAATTTTTTCAGATACTTTTTCGAGGTGCTGTTTTAAGTAGTTTCTAACATGTTTTTCGTGCCCGGAAACTCCAGGAAGATTAACGAGGTCTTGATAGTATTTTTTCATATGTAGCTCCTTTTTTTGACGATTTCCAAGTAGAATATCGGATTTCCCATCTTCGTGAAACGCTCTTCGAACTCGGTTGTAACATTGTTGATATCAGATTTGGCAAGATCGAGATTTGCCTGCTTTATCCAAAATTTTTGGTGATCGTTAAACGTCATCAAAGAATAGCGGAAAAAACCAAAGTTGTCGGTTTTGAGTTTGACAACGGCATCATCAACTAGCAATTCAGCGTACTTGTCCAAAAATCGAGGGTTGCTGAGACGACGTTTTGCTTGCCTCCGTTTCGGCCAAGGATCAGAGAAATTCAAGTATAATCCCGCGATTTCACCAAAACCGAACATCTCATCGATGTGTTCGGCGTCGGCGTTGATAAGCAACAGATTAGGAAGGGGGTCATCGAGCATTTTCTCGACGACACGAACAAAGATAGAAGCAAATCTTTCAATCGCGATGAAATTCAGATTGGGAAACCGCTTTGCCGTCTCGGTAATGAATTTTCCCTTCCCACACCCGATTTCCAGATAGATGGGGTTATTAATAGGAAAAAGGGTCTTCCACTTTCCGCTAGGAGAAACGGGATCACTTACTACAAAAGGATAATCCTCGGAAAGCAATTCCTTGGCATGTTTGACTTTTCTTAATCGCATCAGTTTGCTTTTCCCGCCAAAAGGACGATACTTTCAGCATATATGGCAATTGCCTTGACCATATCTTCAATTACAAAATATTCATCGGGTTGGTGGGCCAAATCGACTTGCCCGGGAAAGCTCGGTCCAAAGGCTACGGCCTTTTTGAGCTTTCTGGCATAAGTTCCACCGCCAATAGTAATTAAAGGTGATTTGTCATCGCCTGTATATTTGATGTATGCATGATGCAGTTTTTGAACCAATTCATCATCAGGAGAAACATAATGATATGGCGAGTTACCCAAATCAACAACACTCAAATCATACAAGCCCGCAGCTCTGCTGATCATAGCATGGCCTTCAGAAAAATCATATCCTTTAGGATAGCGGATATTGCAGCCAACGCGGAATTCGCCTTCACAATAATCGATTTTTGCGAGATTTAATGTCAGTTCTTTCATCTCTTCATCGTAGTGGGAAATACCAAGTTTTTTCCCTAAGGTATCAGACAAAAGATAACGGTCGATAAATGAAGTGATCGATCCCTCAGAATAGCGTTTTAAGAAATCAATCATCAAAAAGATGGCATTGACACCCATATGTGGCCAGGCAGCGTGAGCGTTTTTACCATAAATCGTATACTTATTGTCCTTGACTTCACCTTGGTAATCATGGCCTTTAAGATATGCGAGAAATTCGCTAGACAAGTCTTTTCGCAATACCGCCTCACAAACATCAGGAACAACATTGTAGCGGTCTCCTGCTTGAAGCGAGACAATAAGATCATCAGTTACATCACCGACAATGTCAAAGCTGAAAATACCTTTTTCGCCGTAGATCAGTGGAAATTCAGCATCCGGAGCGAAACCAAGATCAGGCATTTTTTCAACTTCCAGATACTTCTTGATGCACCGCATCCCCGATTCCTCATCACAACCAAGGATTAGTCGCACCTTCTTAGATAGCGGAATACCGCTCGCTTTGACAAGCTTCATCGCAATATAGGCGGCCATTGTCGGCCCTTTGTCGTCCATCGCCCCGCGGGAATAGACTTTGCCATTTTCGATGATCGCGCCAAATGGGGGATAGTTCCATTTGCCGCCAGC
>JAQVPE010000111.1 GCA_028702245.1 Candidatus Izemoplasmatales bacterium | reverse complement strand
ATAGAAAGGCGCTCTGATCGTCACGAAACCGAGTCCCGAAAAGACGATGTCGTACTTGAGATTGTCACGGATCTTGAATTCATGGAAAACCCATTTGGGAAGATTCTCGTCTTTGGAAAACGGCGGGCTAAGCAAAGTATAAAGCTTGCTTTCGTATAGTTCTTCCGCCCGATCGGTTTTGGTGCGGTGAATGTTGACGGTGTTCGCAAAATAAGTGACCAGATTGACTTTGTCGCCGGTCTCGCCGTTGATAACGTCGAGTCTTGCGAGTCCGCCAAAGAAAAGCGTCTGGCCCTCTGAGAGTTGGAACACGAGCGGTTTGATTTCTTTTTTAGGGACGGTGATTTTATATGATGGTCTAGTGAGATAATGAGTGTATTGGTGCTTGTTGATGACGCCGGGGGTGTCGTAGATCATCGTGCCGTCAAGGAGTGGAAATCCGATCATCCCGATCGTCGTTCCCGGTGTCGGCGACACCGTCACAACATCGGTCGGATACCCGAGATAACGCTTGAGGATCTGATTGACGATCCGCGACTTGCCGACATTGATCGAACCGACGATATAGACATTCCGATTGCCTTTGTGTTTTTCGATCATCGCCATCAGCCGATCGAAGTTGTCACCGAATTTGGCGGAGATAAGGATGCTGTCGAGAACGGTGAACCCTTCCATCGCAAGCATTTGCTTCAGCCAATTCAGAATTTTATCGTCTTTGACGTTTTTCGGCAAAAGATCCATTTTGTTGCCGACCAAGATGACATCCTCGTTTCCGGTCAGACGCTTGATGGCCGGCACGAAAGATCCGGAGTAATCAAAAATATCGACGACTTTGACGATCAAGGCGTTTTCTTCCTTGATGCGGTTGATGACGGTTGCGTACTCGTCGTTGGTCACCGAGTAGGTAATCACGTCGCTATAATGGCGAAGCCGGAAACAACGCTGACAAAGAACGGGCTTGGCATCATCATGGAGATTGATGTTGTCTGCGACATATCCCGGCAGTGTTTTGTTCACTTGTTGCAGGAGCGCCCCGCAACCTTTGCAGTAAAGTTCAGCCATCTAGGTTACCTCTTTTCATCGAGTCTATGTCTTTGATAAAAAGGCAGGTCCAATTTCTTGATTCGGGAAAGAACCCGTTTTTCGAGCTTGCGATTGATTCTGGTGTACCATTTTTCGGCATTTCTTTTGATTGCATCGACGACGATGACTTTGTATGAGCAGCGGTTGCCGCCAAGAACATCGGTCATAAACTGATCACCAATCACCACTACTTCGGTATTCTTGATTTCCGGGTAGAGCGAATGGGCTTTTAGAAAACCGGATTTCAGCGGTTTCTTGGCGCTAGCTATAAAAAGCACAGAAAGATCATTCGCAAAAGCTTCGACCCGGTCTAGGTGATTGTTGGAAATGATGACAACTTTGAATCCTAGTTCTTTCAGTTCTTTGAACAACTTTCTGATTTGATCGTTCGGCTGGCTTTCGTCATAGGGGATCAAGGTGTTGTCAAGATCGATCATGAGCAGTTTGACACCCTCGTTACGCAAAGCCTGATAGTCGATGTCAAATACTGTTTTCCGATACAAGAAAGGATAAAACGCTTTACACTTGAACAACCAATCCATGTTTGATGACTCCCCTGATTTTTAACTATATTATACTGGATTTCACCTTAAAAGTCCAATTTATTTTTGGCGCGACCCTACCTCGTTCGTGGCTGATGGTTGCGACTTCCGCTTCTTTGGTGATTGCCACTTGGGCTTTCTTGAAGATGGCGGCTCTGATTTGATCAGGCATTTCCCGCCGGAACCAATCAAATCCTGCCTTCCGGCCTTGATGAGGGCTTCTTTCACAAGCTTGTAGTTTTTCGGGTTTTTGTACTGGATGAGCGCCCTTTGCATCGCCTTCTCGTGGGGTGATTTCGCAACATAGATCGGCTTCATGGTGCGCGGATCCAGACCGGTATGATACATGGCGGTCGAAAGCGTCATCGGCGTCGGATAAAAATCTTGAACCTGCTCGGGAACATAACCCCGGTCGCGAATGTATTCTGCGAGCAAGATGGCATCCTCGATCCGGCTTCCAGGATGCGAACTCATAAAATAAGGAACTAAAAACTGACGCTTGCCATATTTGACGTTTAGATCATCGTACTTCTTTGCGAACTCGTCAAAGAGAAAAACATCCGGTTTGTTCATCGCTTGGAGCACGATTGAAGAAACATGTTCGGGAGCCACCTTCAACTGACCGGAAATGTGATTTTGAACAAGTTCGTGGAAAAAGAGGTCGTTATTGTCATAAAGCAAGTAATCGTAGCGGATTCCGCTTCTGATGAAGACTTTCTTGATGCCTTCGATGTTTCTGATCGCCGTTAACGTTTCGAGGTACTTCTTGTGATCGACGACCAACTCGGGACATGGCTTGAAGCCGATACACTGACGGTTGGGACATACTCCGTACTTCTCTTGCTTTTTACATGAAGGGGTTTGAAAATTGGCTGTCGGCCCGCCGACGTCATGGATATAGCCTTTGAAATCCGGTTCACCGCTGATAAGCTTCGCTTCTGAAACAAGCGATTCCTGACTGCGCGACTGGATTCTGCGGCCCTGGTGAACCGTGAGAGCGCAAAAACTACAACCCCCAAAGCAACCGCGATTAGAAACCAGGGAGAACCTGACTTCTTCGATCGCCGGCACCCTTCCCTCTTTTTCAATCGCTGGATGGACCTTCCTTTGAAAAGGCAATTCATAAACGTGGTCCAGTTCATACTCCCCGAGCGGTTCTTTGGGAGGATGATGGATCACATATCCTTCAGGATAAGTCTCAACCAAGGTTTTCGCCGTGATCGGGTCTTGGTTGCTTGAAATCGTCATAAAGGTTTTGGCGTATGCTGCTTTGTTACTCTTGATAGTCTCATAGTCATCAAGATAGATGGCGTCTTTTGGTATCAGATCTTCGTTATTGGTAAAGAACACTGTCTGTAGAAGAAAGGTCAAATCGCTTACCAAAAGACCGCTTGCCAAGGCGTCGGCGACATCGATGACGGCGCTTTCGGCCATGCCGTAGACGATCAAATCGGCCTTGGCATCGATCAAGATGCTTTTCATGACTTGATCGCTCCAGTAGTCATAATGGGCCAATCTCCGAAGCGAAGCTTCGATGCCACCCAAGATAATCGAAGCCATCGGATCAAGTTCCCTGATAATGTTTGAATACCTAATAACAGCACGATCAGGCCGTTTACCAATCTTTCCTCCCGGTGAATAGGAATCAGCTCGGCGATGGTTTTTGGCCACAGTGTAATTATTGACCATGGAATCGATATTGCCAGAGGAAACTAACCAGCCAAGCCTTGGAAAGCCAAACTCCAAAAATGACTGCTTGTTCGAAATATCCGGCTGCGACAAGATGACAACGCTGTATCCATGTCGCTCGAGAATTCTCGAAATGATGGCAACGCCAAATGAAGGATGGTCGATATAAGCGTCACCGCTCACAAAGACAAAATCCGGAACCTTGATTCCGGATGAGATCATCTCTGCTCTTGTCAACGGTAAAAAGCCCATCTTCACACCTCGTAGGTTCTAATCAGATTCGCGAGTTCTCGCTTTTTTGACCTGTAATCAGGAACATAAGCGTAAAGCAACTTATAGAAGTTTTCCTGATGGCCAGAAATATTGATGTGGACTAATTCATGGATCAGAATGATTTTCAAGTATTCTAAAGAAAATCTGCCAAGCAAAGAATTGAGCATGATCGTTCTGGTCTTCTGGCTATAAGACCCAAGCCGCGATTTCAGCCTGCGTGATTTGAAAGTCAGATTCTTGAAACTGACGATCAACCCGAGCGTGTGCTGCAATTTCTCGAGCTCGCTGATCGCCATCTCGACGACCTGACGGCCATAGAAGGCCTCAAGAGCCTTCGCAAGGCCCATTTCATCCTTGCCAGAGATTCTTAAGATGCCTTTATCATAGGCCCATAAGCTTTTTTTGGAAAAGCCGGACTCAACCGGTATCAACGTCCCAAATAGAGAAACTGTGCCCGTAGGTGCCAAAATCTTTCTGCTTTGTTTGTGCAAAAGTTTGTCGACCTTTGCTCGATTTTCGAGGAATAGTTTTTTGAGCGATTGCTCGTCAAAAAGGCGATTGCTCGTTACGAGCAAGCGATTATTCCCGATTTTATGGATATAGGTATGCCTGATGTTTTTCGTCTTGACCGAAACGTCGATCAATACTCCATCAAGGGCAACAATCATGCTTGTTCCTCCAAAAGAAACATGAGCGCAAATCCGGCTGTCAGTTTTGCGACATCTTTCAAAGACTTTGAGTACATTTCCTTTTGGTTATCCTTTTGGTTAAGGTCGCTGATGCCTCTGATCGATAGGAAGGGAACGTTGAACTTATGACAACACATCCCGAT
>JAQVPE010000110.1 GCA_028702245.1 Candidatus Izemoplasmatales bacterium | reverse complement strand
CATTCGATAATCGCTTTCGGTTTGATGAGAACTCCATCCTCGGGAAAGCGGTTTTTGACCTGTTCGGGTGTTGGGATGCCATCATTGTTTAGCATGGGCCACTCTCCTTGAGCTTCTTGATGCCATTTCTCGTTTTGAGTCCGCAAGGGCCAAAGCGGAGATTGGTTAACTGAGCGTGTAAGTCTCGTTCGAGACGCTCATGGTCATGATGGGGCATCTTGAGCTCCTTGGCTGCGTAAAGACCGGCCAAAGAGCCTTCGACCATGGCGCTTGAGGCTTCTTCGATCCCCGAGACGTCTCCGGCGACAAAAACGTTTTTCATACTCGTCTCAAGGTGGTCGTTAACCAGGGGAACCAAGCCCCCAAGTTCGGGAATATAGCGCATCTCGATCTCAAGCATCGATAGCAGTTGGTGCAAAGGCGATAACCCGACGGCAATACAAATCGTATCGGCAAAGATGACTCTTTCGGTTCCCGGGATCATCTCCCAGTTCTCATCAAGTGAGACAACCACCGCTTTTTCCACGGAATCGTTTCCCATAACCTCTTTGATAGTGGTTGAAACGAGAATCGGAACTCCGAGTCTTTTAAGTTTGGATGCATGAACTTTGTAACCGCCAATATTCGGGGCGGCTTCCACAAGCGCTTTGACTCTCACTCCGGCCTGGATCAACTGATAACTGACGATCAAGCCGATATTGCCGCTACCGACCATGATGACTTCCTTTCCGGGGATGACACCATAGAGGTTCATCAAGGTCTGAACAGCTCCCGCCCCATAGACGCCGGGAAGATCGTTGTTAACAAAACCGAGCATCTTTTCGCTCGCGCCCGTGGCGATGATGATCGCTTTGGCTTTGTATTTCCGGTATTTTTCCTTTTCCAGAACGGTAACGACATAATCGTGATAGATTGCGACAACCGTCGCTTCCAGTTCGATAGTGAGATGGTCCTGATAAGGAAGCAGATTATTGTAAAGAATCTTTGCGATCTCGATGCCGCGAGTTTTGGCATATTGTTCTTTCGATCCAAAAAACTTATGTGTCTGTTTAACAAGCTGGCCGCCAACAGCAACTCCGCGTTCAAATATCGTGACCCTGAGTCCCGCCTCGAGGGCGACTTTGGCCGCGGAAAGTCCGGCTGGTCCGGCTCCGACGATAATCAGATCTTGTTCGATCATTTGAGGACACCAAGCCCTTCATCAGAAGTGATGATCATGCCTTCTTCTAGTTTCGTGATGCAGGTCTTGACGTTCGGGACGCCGTTCACTGTCATCTGGCATGAACTACAGTTGCCGATCGCGCAAAAAAAGCCGCGAGGCCGTTTGGTTTTGATGCTTTTTGAAAGGACTTTGATACCAAGAGCGTGCAGTGCTGAGGCGATGGTGTCCCCTTCTAAGCCATGGACTGCTTGCCCGTTATAAACGAAGTTGATGATTTCTTTAGGTTGAAACGTCAAGATTGGATGGTTTTTGATTCTCATCGCTTCACCGCTTTCATTATTAATATGATAACATAAAACGCTTACATTAGAAAGACCCATTTTCAAAAATCAGCACCGGAAACAATCCGGTATCAGGAATTATTCAATTTCGCCAAGGTCGTTGTCATCCCTGGTTCATTGTGCTAAAATCATCATAGGTATAAAAGGGGGAAAGCGTATGCTGATGCGGTTCAAGAAATGGCTGAGCATCACACGCAGCCAGAATGCAAGACTTTTACTCTTGCTCGGAATCATTCTTTTCAATGTCATGTTGTGGTTGGTTTCATCATTGATTACTTATCTAATCGAACCTGACCTTTACGGAAGCATCGCTTCTTCACTTTGGAACTCCGGCATCACTTGGATGCTCGAACCCGGATTTTACGATCCCTCTGTCAGTGTTCCGGTCCGGATCTTGTCGATCGTTGTGATCATCACTTCGATGATTACCTTCAGTGGCGGAATCATTGCCTATGTCGCCAACTTGTTCGCAACGATCATCGAAGGCTCGCAAAAGGGCAAAAACAGTATCTTCATTTATAACCATATTCTGATTCTTAATTGGAATTCGAAAGCTTTGGAGTTGATCGCCGATTACCGCTTTGACGACGACACCACCGATATCGTGATCCTTTCTGATTACGACAAAAATATTGTCGAAGCCCAGATCAAAAGAAAAATCTATGATGTCAAGGAGAAATCCCTCTTCAAGAAAATGCATATCATCGTCAAGGAAGGTGATGTCTATTCGACCCAGGATCTTGACAATGTCTCGCTCGGAAGCGCTAAAACGATCATTATCCTCGCAGACGAGGAGAAAAATGCGGAAGAGCGGCTTGACAATCCCGACATTCTCCAAATCAAGAGTCTGATGCTGATCGCCAATTGTATTTTGAAACCCGAACAAACCGTCATCGTCGAAATCAAAAACGAAAAATCACTCACGTTGATCCGTGACAAGATCGCCAGAGAACACAACCTTGAAAACCAGATCATCCCGATCATCTCGGACGAGATGCTCGGCCGGTTGATCGCGCAAACAATCCTCTATCCCAGGCTCAATCAGGTTTTCCAGGAACTGCTCTCGTTTGAGGGGATGGAATTCTATTCGATCAAACAAGGTGATTTAGATGCTGTTCTCAAAGAAAATCCCTATTTGATTCCGGCATTTTCTTTGAATGAGGTCCTCTATGTTCTCGCTGATTCGGAAAAGAAGTTGAACGCGAAAAGACTCGAGCCGTTTTCTTTGAACAAAAAGATCAAAATCATCAAAGAACGCAAGTACCCAGAACATTCCGTTGTCATCTTTGGGAAAAACAACAAACTTCCCTACATCGTCGACTCGTTGTCATGGTTTGAAAAAGATGCCGATACCAAGGTAAATGTCACTGTTGTTCCCGCGAACGATCCCGAGACGATCAAAACCCATCTCGCGGGCATCGACCGGATCGACACGATCCTCGTCCTTTCCGACGACGGTCTCGACACCAAGGATTATGACTCCGATGTTCTTGTGACTTTGCTCATGATCCAAGACCTTGCGAAATCGCATAACGCCAAGATCGTGCTTGAACTCCTCAACCCCAAGCATTATGATATTGCCAAGTCCTACAATATCGAAAACACGATTGTCAGCAACCAATACCTAAGCCGGATCATCACGCAGCTAAGCAAGAACCGGGACCTCTTTCCGATGTATTACGAACTACTCACCTATGACGCCGACAATTCTTCCCATGAGATCTATGTCTTTCCAGCAGACACCGTGATCGCCGAGTCATTCCCGGTAACGTTCTCTTCTTTTGCGGAACTGATCAATGCTATCTATTACGGCTCTCGTCAAGAATACATGCCGATCGGCGTTATCCATGATAACGTTCTCGATATCTTTTCTGGTGATCTCGACCATAACAAAAAGATCGTCATCGAAGCAACGGACGATCTAGTTGTTATTTGTAAATAAATACATTAGTTCAACCATTGCCAAGCCGTCTTTAACCTCTCGACGGCTTTTTTTATGTCTTCCTCGGCAAGAGCTGAATAGCCCATGATGATCGTGGTTTGATGAGGGATTTCTTCCAGAAGGTATTCAGCGAGCCCATAGACGCGGACGCCATTCTTCTTGGCGGTCTCGATCAGTTTGAATTCGGATATCCGATCCTTGAATTTCAAAAGAAAATGGAGTCCCGCCTCCTCCCCTTCGATTTGAAAAGATCCGGCAAAAGACGATTCCTTGAGAGCGGATATCAACAGGTCCCGTTTCGTCCGATAGATTATTTTCATCCGGTTCAAATGCCTTTCAAATGAACCCTTGCTCATGAACCGCTCAAGCGCAACTTGGCCAATCAGGGAGACGGGACATGTGTAGTAAGGATGTTCCTTCTCAAAGCGGATCCTGAGATGTTCGGGCAGGACCATGAAACTGATCCTGAGGCTGGGGGCGATACTCTTGGTGAATGAATTGATGTAGATGACCCGATCCGAACCTTCAAGGCCGGCTAGGGCGGGGATCGGTCTCCCCGCAAAGCGAAATTCGCTGTCGTAGTCATCTTCGATAATATAGCGGTTCGGATCTTCCCTTGCCCATTCCAGCAGTTCTAATCTCCTATTAACCGGCATGACGAGCCCGCTGGGGAACTGGTGCGAGGGCGTGACATGGATCAGGTCGGCTTTGGCCCTTAAGATCTCGGAAGGAATCATCCCCGCTCCATCAAGCGGGATCGGCCTGGTTTTCATGTTGTTGAGATTGTAGATTTTTGTTGTCTTAAGATAACCGGGATTCTCGACGCCGATCAACACATCAATCCCAATTAGTAATCTGACGATCGTGATCAACGATTCGCTGCCGGATCCGATAATGATGTTTCGCGGATTAGTGATGATCCCCCGATAGCGGCGGATATAACGGGAAATCGCTTCAAGGAGGGGTTCGTAACCGTTTAACGTCACCGTATTGATCGCATTGTG
>JAQVPE010000109.1 GCA_028702245.1 Candidatus Izemoplasmatales bacterium | reverse complement strand
ACACTTGATGTCATGGAAAACATCATCGAGAGGCTGACACGGATCCATGGCGAGGCCAAGGCGAAAGAAGTCCTTTTCGGCTGGGAGATTCCGCCTCTAGGAACAAGCCCCAAGGCCTTGATGATTGCGCTTGATGAACTGATGAACCGTTTGACATCATATTTCGACGAAAGCAAGATCAAAGCGATTCTTGCAGGAAACAACCACGGCATATCGGAAAAGTCGATCCTACCTGACAAGATAGCCTATGAGGCCGCAACTTCCTTGGAAGTTTTTCTCAAAGAAGACCACGAGCGAAAAGTCAAGGTGCTCGAGGAGCATTGGCTTCACAACAAGGTTTGGTTTGAACAGAAAATAACCGAAGAAGTTGTCGAGTTTGCGAGAAGCAATCAGGAGATCCTCTCTGCAGTGCTCAAAGATGACTACTTGTATCTTACGAAGATCCCCTATGACCCGGATGGCTTCTTGAAAGCCACTGATCTAGAGGAGAAACGCTATCTCGCCTGTCATTGTCCTTTCGCCAGAGAAGCGGTCAAAAGCAAGAAACCGATTTCGCCGCTTTGGTGCTACTGCAGCGGCGGTTTCACCAAATACCCGTACGAGATTATTCTTGGACAAAAACTCGATATCGAGATTCTTGAGTCTGTTCTTGAGGGTTCTACGAGATGCCGTTTTCGAATTCCCTTGAACAATATCGAATATAAGAAATAATCGTTGGGCGCAGCCAATCTTATTTGTAAATGACCTGCTGTTGTGATACAATAATAGATGTTCCAACTGGAGGCACTAAATGAATAAAAAGTTAGTCGAAAATTTAACTGTTTACGATATTACCAATGATTTGTCAAAGTTCAAGCCCGAGCGACTGCTCGTTTATTCGATTGACACTTTGCTCAAGAACGGAATCGAGCCGACGTTTCCCTATATCGTCGCTGCTTGCTTCAAACAGTATCCCGGCGTTTTTTCCTTGGGATCTGACTTCCCCGAGTATCCCGATTCGCTCAAAGTCCAGAAGCACCTTGATCTGATGGCTCCTTATCTTGCCGATAACGGCACCGGCAATATCAGACTCAATCCTGAAGGAAAACAGGTTGCCCGCGATGTTTCTGCGGAGATGCTTTCGCTTGCTAAGACGCAAGTTCTAAAAGAAAAGAAACTCAATATCGTCAACTCGACCCAACGCAATTACTCTAGTCTTCAACTTTCAAAAGCCTATAGCCAATATTTGCTTGACAAGGTCATCGACTATGATTTGCTTTGGGATCATTTTGCCGCGAACATCAATGTTGACAGAAATGTTCTGAAAAAGGTATTTCGTGAGGTCAACTCCTACGCCAATATGATTGGCGACAAGTCAATCATCCAATTCACCAATGAAGTCATCGCTACCCTTAATAAAAACGTATGATATAAAATCCGCACTGCCGACCGTAGCCGAAGCTCTCGCTGAGCTCCGGCTAATTTTATTCGCGAACCGCAAGAAAGGGATCATCAAAATCATCCACGGCTATGGTTCAACCGGAAAAGGCGGCAGCATCAAGAAAATGGTCCATAAATTGCTACAAGAAGAAACCAGACTAAGTCATATTGAGGGCTTTATACCCGGAGAAGCGACCGTCAGTCTCATCGGCTATGATCAATTGATCCGCAAATACTTGCAGGCCCTGAAAAACGACAATGATTTCAAAAAGGGGAATGACGGGATCACCTACGTTATCACACGTTCCTGAAAGCGAGTGGCTGATAGAAGATGTCAGCCCCGCTTTTTTTGACTTGTTTCCAGTTGTTTTTTCTTTTATTTATCGTTCTTGCGTGTTATAATGAGAGAGGCTGAAAGCGTTTTCTTAATTATAGAAGACGAATATCTATTTATAGGAGGATTGAAATGAACAAATTTGACTACATGGAAAAACATGGTTACGAGCAAATGGTTTACTTCTATGACAAAACCACCGGTCTGAAAGGAATCACCTGCATCCACAACACGACTTTGGGACCGGCACTTGGAGGAACCAGGCTTTGGAACTATGAATCCGAGGAAGAGGCCGCTTTGGACTGCTTAAGGCTTGCTAGAGGCATGACCTACAAGGCTGCGGCCGCAGGACTTAATCTCGGCGGCGGCAAAACGGTTCTGATCGGCGATGCCACCAAAGTGAAGAGCGAAGCATATTTCCGTGCTCTCGGGCGCTACGTGCAAAGCCTCAACGGTCGCTATATCACTGCCGAAGACGTCAACACCTCGACCAAGGATATGGATTATGTCCATATGGAAACCAATCATGTAGTAGGTTTGGAAGGCAAATCGGGAAATCCCTCGCCGAAGACGGCTCTTGGGGTCTTCCACGGCATCAAAGCATCACTTTTCTACAAGTTCGGAAATGACGATATCTCCAAGTACAGTTTCGCTGTTCAAGGAACCGGCCAAACAGGCTATTATCTGGTGAAGTATCTCCTTGAGGCGGGAGCGAAGAAAGTCTATTTTACGGAAATCAACGAAAAACATATCGAACGGATGAAAAAAGAACACCCCGAAGTCGAGTTCGTCGAGCCGAAAAAGATCTTTTCCTTAGATGTCGACGTCTTCTCTCCTTGCGCGCTCGGAGCCGCTTTGAACGATGAGACGATCCCGATGATCAAAGCTTCGATCATCGCCGGATCTGCCAATAATGTTCTCGCCGATGAGGACAAGCACGGGATGATGATCAAGGATCGAGACATCCTTTACGCTCCCGACTTCGTTATCAACGCCGGCGGCTTGATCAACGTTTACCATGAGCTCTTTTCTTATAACGAAGAGCGGGCAAAACGGGATATCGAGAAAATCTATGACCGACTGCTGGAAATCTTTGCCATCGCCGACGACGAGGGCATCTCAACCTATCAGGCAGCCCGCGTCTATGCCAAAAAAAGGATCGAGACCATCAATAATCTCCACTCGAACTATATCCCCAGGTAATCTATGAAAAGGATTACCTTTCTTACGGGCTACTACGGATCGGGAAAAACCGAGATCGCGCTCAACTTGGCTTTAGCCAAGAAGGTAGACTATCTTGTCGATCTCGACATCATCAATCCCTATTTCCGTTCCCGGGAAGCCGAAAAAATGTTAGGTGACAACGGCACCGTCTGCATTTCCTCCGATCTTCAAAACGGAGCCTTTGCCGATTTGCCGTATTTGTCCAAGAAAATCTATCTGCCGTTTCAGCAAAAGACGAAGAGTTCGATCTTTGATCTGGGCGGCAATGACCTGGGCGCCAAAGTCATGCGCCAGTTTGAAAATGAGGATCACGACGCTGTTGACTTGTTCCTCGTTGTGAATGTCTTCAGAGAAGAGACCAAGGACGAAGCTTCGATCATTCGCGTCATCAGGGACATCGAAGGCGCATCGAGTTTCAAAGTCACAGGTCTTATCAACAATTCCAACCTTTTGAAAGAAACGACGTATGAAGAAATTTATACCGGTGAGGCGATCG
The DNA here is from genome assembly GCA_028702245.1 of Candidatus Izemoplasmatales bacterium. Taxonomy (GTDB): domain Bacteria; phylum Bacillota_I; class Bacilli_A; order Izemoplasmatales; family Hujiaoplasmataceae; genus JAAYZB01. The sequence goes on along the minus strand of JAQVPE010000109.1, from coordinate 979 downwards.
TCCATTCAGTCTCTAAAAAACTCGCGATTCCGATTGTCTTCACTTCGATTTATGAGGAAATCTATGACAAAGAAAAACCAGTCGAAGGCGAAACGCTGATCCTCAAACTTTATTTTCGCAAATCATGGTACTAAGGAGGGCATCATGCCAAAAGGAAAAACAACATTTGACTACGAAAAATGCAAAGGCTGTCTTCTGTGTGTCGAAGTTTGTCCGCAGAAGATCTTATATCAAGACAAAAATTCATTAAACAAGGCCGGTTACAACATCATCAAGGTGACCGATCCCGACAAGTGCATCGGTTGTGCATTTTGCGCGATCATGTGTCCGGATTCGGTAATCACGGTGGAGGTGGACAAATAATGGCCAAAATTTTGATGAAGGGAAACGAAGCAATCGCCCTCGCTGCCATCAAAGGCGGCATTGACGCTTTCTTTGGTTATCCGATCACACCCCAAAACGAAGTCCCCGAGTATTTGTCGAAGCACTTGCTCGCTAACGGCAAAGTATTCGTGCAGGCCGAGTCTGAAGTCGCGGCCATCAATATGGTTTATGGAGCTTCTGGAGCGGGAGCCAGGGTGATGACTTCTTCGTCATCTCCGGGAATCGCCCTCAAACAAGAAGGCATCTCCTATCTTGCCGGAGCCGAGTTGCCGGCCGTCATCGTTTCCGTCATGCGCGGCGGTCCCGGTCTTGGCGGCATCCAGCCATCGCAAGCGGATTACTACCAGGCAACCAGAGGCGGCGGCAATGGCGATTACAATTTGCTTGTCTTTGCGCCCGAAACGATCCAGGAAACGGTTGACATCATGAAACAGGCGTTCGATATCGCTGATCTTTATCGGAATCCGGTTCTGGTTCTCGTTGATGGCCTCATTGGCCAAATGATGGAATCGATCGATCTCGATCGTCCTGTTACAAGCCGCAACATACCCCCTAAGGATTTTGCGACGACCGGAACGAAAAACCATTCCGGAAG
>JAQVPE010000108.1 GCA_028702245.1 Candidatus Izemoplasmatales bacterium | reverse complement strand
CGGCAAGACGACCACCGCCGGCAAACTCGCAAGTTTGATCCGCAAAAACCATGAAAAGAAACCGCTGCTCGTCGCCGCCGACATTTATCGTCCGGCCGCCATCGAGCAGTTGATAACGATCGGCAGCCAACTCGAGATCGATGTCTTTGAGATGGGCATAAACAAGAAACCTGAAGAAATCGTCTCTGAAGCCTTGAAGTATGCCAAAGTCAACGGTCATGATTTCATCGTTATCGATACCGCCGGAAGGCTCCATATCAATGAGACATTGATGGATGAATTGATCAAGATCAAAAAAATTGTCAAACCGGCGGAAATTTTGTTAACAATCGATGCCATGACGGGACAAGACGCCGTCAATGTCGCCAAAGCTTTCAACGAGGCTCTTTCAGTCACCGGATGCATCCTGACCAAACTTGATGGCGATACCAGAGGCGGGGCTGCGCTTTCAATCAGAAAAGTGACAGGTGTCCCGATCAAGTTTTCGACAACAGGCGAAAAATTGACCGATATCGAGATTTTCCATCCAGAAAGGATGGCATCGAGGATTCTCGGGATGGGTGATGTCGTGACCTTGATCGAGAAAGCCACTGAGGAAATCGACGAAGCCGAAGCGATGTCGATGATGGAGAAGATGCTCTCTGGCAAGTTCAACTTCAACGACTTGTTGAAACAGTTGAAGATGATCAAAAGAATGGGTGCGCTTTCGGGAATCCTCAAGTTTTTGCCGGGAATGTCCAACCTGGCCAATTCGGAGAAAATCGACGACAAACAACTTGTCTATATCGAGGCGATCGTCAAATCAATGACTCCAGAAGAACGCAAGCACCCGGAATTGCTCGAGCGAAGCAGTTCCCGGAGACGGCGAATCGCCGAAGGATCAGGGCGTAGCACAACCGAGGTCAACCGTTTGATGACGATGCTTGAGAAACAGCAGAAGATGATGAAGCAGATGTCATCGATGTCACCACAGTCACTAGAAAAGATGGCTGACAACTTAAATGATCCTCAGGGATTTATCCCAAAGCAGAAAAAATAATAAAACATCATCCTTGGTTTGGATGATGTTTTTAATAGTTTAGAAAAGATTTCAGAAAGCAAGTTACCGCATTCTCCCTAGCCGTCTTATCAAGAATAACATCAGCTATTTCAAGCAATTCGGGATGGCTGTTTTTAACAGCTACACCAATCGCAGCTGTTTTAAGCATTTCGATGTCGTTGTGGCCGTCGCCAATCGCTATCGTATCTGATAGCGGCCACTCAAGATAATCCGCGACATGGACAAGTCCTTTGCCTTTATTTGATTCTTTGGTATAGATTTCGACGATTGAATCGTATTCGCCCTTGAGATCCCAGATGCGGGAAAGGACTTCTCCTTGATACTTGTTATGTACGTAATCGGCGATATGATGGCCTTGCCCTTGCTTGCCGATGATGATGAAGCCGTTGGGATCATCATTCAAGGTGTCTTTTAGATGCCCGGTCTTGATCAGAGAAGCGCCACCAACATGGAGAAGGGGTTCGATTTCCTTTTCTTCTCTAAATAGGTATATCGCATCTTTGACTTCGCTAAAAGCATTGCGGATGTGTTCGACATTGCTTTCAAAGATGTCGATGATCGCTTCTTTGCGGATCGTGTAATTCACAACCGGGAAACCAGAATCTAGAGGATGGGTGATCAAACCGCCGTTATAGTTGATGATCGGAGTGTCTAGTTCAAACGCCTCGTAAGCAAACCTTGAACTCCGAAAGGGTCGTCCGGTGGCGATGACAACCTTATGTCCATCGGCCTTGATTATTCTCAAAAAATCCCGAAGTTCGGGGATGATGGTGTCAAAATCATAAAGAATCGTACCGTCGAGATCGAGGGCTATCAGGTATTTTCGCATCGTATCACCTTTTATTATTATCTCATAATGCTCCATAATTGGCAATTGATAACTTTGTTGATTAATGAAGGGTAATAAGATATAATTTGTATGATAGCGAGGTGTACCCTTGTATGGACCTGCCGCTCGATGCAATCACATTATATAACTTCATGGCGATAACCTGGCCAGACATCCGCAACTTTGTTTTGGGGATGCTGACGGGTTTTGTGTTGCTGACGCTTACGATCGCCTTGTTGCTCGTTGGCGGCAGAAGAAGCCGCAAGAAAATCCTTATGAGCCGGGAAGCTCCACTTGACGACAAGACCGTGAGAGCGATTGTCGAGGAAAAGCAGAAAGAGCTCATCGACACCGTCAAGTTCACCGACAACGCCTATTTCCGGGTGGCTCTCGATCTATCGATGGAACTGATGCAGGAGATAGCCCATCACTATTTCCCGGATTCCAAGTATCCGATGTATGAACTTTCGATCCAAGAGATCCTCGATCTCACGGCGTATGTGACAAAAAGAGTCGAGAAAATCGTCGACGGCAAGTTTTTGCGTCTTTTCAAGAACTCTAGGATCTCGACAATCATCAACATCCTTGAAAAGAAGAAAGCTCTCGACAATTCAAAACTGATGAAACTGAGCCGCAAATACCATGTCTCAAAGTTGTATTCTATGAGTAGGGCAATCCTCAATTATGCCAATCCGATCTACTGGTTTCGCAAATTGACGATCAAACCCTCGGTCACTCTCGTTACTAAGGAAGTCTGTAAGATGATTATCGAGATCGTCGGCGAGGAAACCAACAAGATTTACAGCAAAAAGCTATTTGCCGAACCTGATGATGAAACATTGATTGAAGCCAAAGTCGATGAAATCTTCGGTTCTGAGACCGAAGGGGAATCCAAGGAACAGGGGGCAAAACCATGAGAAAAAGACGCCGTAAGCTACCGGAAAGAATCGTTCCCGGATTCACAAGGACCGAAGACTCCAGACTGTTTTACATACCGCAAATCACTAAACTAGACGACAAGGAAACGATGAAAAAGAAGTTTGTGTCGCCCATTTTCGGCAAGTCCGTCAAGGACGACGTCATCGTCCCCAATGATCGCAAGTTTTTTGGCGATATCGACAAAAAATACGATGCCTTTCGCAAAGATAAAAAGTTGACCAAAGAAGAAGCCAAACGCCGCTATGGGAGTTCTTATTACGAGTTTTTGAGCGTCAACAACGAAGATATGCAGAAAATCCACGGCAAGGAACTCTCTGCCGATGAGCTTCTGAAGCGCAAACAGGAACAAACTTCTCCCATAGAGCCGCAAAAGCCGGTTGAGACTTCGACGGAAGTACCGATGGAAGCTTTCTTTGAAAAGGCCAGAGAATTCGAACGCGAACATAAACCAGAACCCTCCGACCTTGACCAAGTCTTAAGCGATATTGAGGGCGGCGACTTGGATTCCGATCGTTTTGGGCCGATCAGCGATGAGGAAGACATCCTCTTTCAAGAAACCGAAACAGAAGGCAAACAAGATAAGATCAAGCCTGTTTTCGCCGATGATTTCGAGTACCGCGAATACACTCCCAAAGAAAACGAGAATGTTGGGGGACCCGATTACGAGAAACTGAGGGAACAAGTCGTACAGGGCTATGAAAACTACCTGTTGCCACCCGTCGAACTGCTTCGCAAAAGCCGAGAGAAAACCGAAGCCGAACCGGAATGGGTGAAACAAAACATCGACGTTATCAATCAAACGCTCTTGTCGTTTGATATCGACGGTGAAGTCACCAATTACACGAAGGGACCGACGGTCACTCGTTATGAGGTTTCGCTCGGAGCCGGGGTCCAAACAAAAAGGATCACCGCGATCGCCGACAATATCCAGATGAGCCTGTCGGCTCTCAGTTTGCGGATCGAGGCTCCGATTCCCGGCAAGAACACAATCGGGATCGAAGTCCCTAACCAAGTCCGCGAATCCGTGTTTTTTGGCGACGTCGTCGATCACCCGCAGTTTCTGCTTGCGGATGACCCTTTGATGCTTGCCGTCGGACTTGATATCGATGCCAATCCCGTCTATACCTCGATTGAAACCATGCCCCACGGCTTGGTGGCCGGATCGACCCAAAGCGGCAAGTCGGTCTGTATCGCCTCGATCATCGCGAGCATTCTTATCAAAAACAAACCGAATCAGGTCAGATTGATGCTCATCGATCCCAAAAAAGTTGATCTCCAGCAGTTTGCGGATATTCCGCATTTGGTGACCCCGATCATCGATGAAGTCAAAAAAGCCGTTGAAGCTTTGAAATGGGCAGTACTGGAAATGGAGAGGCGTTACGAGGTTCTCAAACGTTTCCGTGCTGTCAATGTCAAGGATTACTACCGTCGTCGCGCCGATGACAACAATTTTGAAGTGATGCCTAGAATCGTGATCATCGTCGAAGAAGCGTCTGATCTTCTGATCTCCGGCGGCGCCGATGTCGAGGAAAACATCCTCAAACTGACTCAGAAGTCAAGAGCTGTCGGGATCCACCTCTTATTAGCTACGCAAAGGCCTTCGGCAGACATCCTTAAAGGCTCGATCAAAGCCAAT
>JAQVPE010000107.1 GCA_028702245.1 Candidatus Izemoplasmatales bacterium | reverse complement strand
CCGTTTACGGTGTAGTAGTTTGCCATATCGAGATATAGATACGCTGAGAACATTTCCTTGTTGATTTGTTCATTTAGAAGTTTGGTCACACTTGCATGTAACATTTTATCTCCTCCTTTGCTATGTACCATTGTAATTATATCATAATTGACCGAGCCAATACACTTCGTTGCTTAAAATAGTCAGTTTTCTAATCATAACTGGCTTTTTTTTGGATTGGAAATCTCTTATTCTGCTATTGTTTCATTCTTTTTTGAAACAAGCGGTTTGACGAGAGCCAAAAGCGGTTTGTAGAGAATGAGAACCGTTAAGTAATTATTGACAGCCATCGTGATCTCAAACGGCAAGTCGGCGGCCAAATAAGGCCAGAATGTTGAAATCCCGTGGAGTAGCATATTGAAAGGAATATAGACCCACCCATATAAAAAGCCAAAAACAAGAGCTGTCAACAGCACGATAAAAAAGGAACGGTTTCTGACGAGCCAGCCAAACAGCGCTAGCAGCATCCAGCCAATGAGCATCGGGGGTGTATACAGCAAGCTAAAAGACCCCATCAAGAGATTATCCAGCATGACATAGCCAAAAACCAAAAAGACCAGCAAATAGCCGGGAAGAATGGCCGCAAAGACCATTATCAAAACGACGGTCAACTGGATATTCGGCAAAAACAAGAGCAGTTGTTCCTGGACAATCAAAATCGCCAGGAACATCCCCGTCAGGATGACATGACGCAGAGTGTTTTTGCGCTTATCAGTATGTTTCAAATTTAAATTGGTAGACACTGCCGTTTACGATCGGCGTGTCACCGATACCGGTCATCGCATACGCATCGTTGATGTAAAAAGCGATATACGCATTTCCGGTAAACGCAGTGACGGTATCGATTCCCATGATATAATACCCGTATTGGCCCTCGAATGAGCAACTTTCATCAGGGTTGTCGTCTTGACCTTGGCAATCGACACTGTAATTTTCCATAAGCAGTTCCAATAGGGTGTCTGTTTCATCATACGCGACTGTCTTTTCGGATGCCTTTGTGCCCTCTTGATCATAGAGTTGAAAGATGATCTGTCCTTCAAAGGACGTTGTTTCGCTAGTTACCGACTGACAGCCAAAAAAAACAGGCAAAATCAGAAGGAACAGCATGGTGCCCAGTACTTTTCGCTTCATTTTTTGATCCTCTCAGATTAAGTTTTAGGCTATCAAGGTAGGTCTCCCGACTTCGATCTTCGTCTTTACGGTTGCTGGCACAGTCCAAGAATTACACTTGGTTCCCTGTTATACACCTTATAGCCAAATCGATTATAGCACAAATACGATCAATGGCAATTTCATTTTGTCATTTTTTCGATAATTTCGACGATTTCTTTGATTTTCGTTTCGCCTTCTTCTTTGAGCTGTGATTTGACACAACTTTCAAGATGGGCTTTCAAAATTATCTGGTTCGTGTTCTTCAAAATCGCAATCGTCGAAAGCAATTGATTGGAGATATCGATGCAATAGCGGTCGTCAGCGACCATCCTGATAATCCCTTCGAGTTGGCCCTTTGCTAGCTTCAATCTTTTGTTAACTTCACTCGCTTGTGCTTTCATTTTTCCTCCTTAAGGACAGCGTTGTAGTCGGCCTCGGCCAAGGCGTTGATAATCAGCGCTTCTGGGACTGCTTCTTTTGTTTTCACTATTAGTGTTTTTGTTCGGTGATTAGCTTTGGCTTTGAGAACTCCTGGGAGATTTCCAAGAACTTTCTCGATCCGGATGGCACAACTTTTACAATGCATATTATTGACTTCGAAAATCGTTTTCATGAGTTAGTACTCCTTTCAACTTGATATTTTTGAGTCTTAAGGCGTTCAATACGACGGAGATGCTGCTCAGGCTCATGGCGATGGCGGCAACCATCGGGCTGAGCGTGATTCCGAAAGAGGGATAGAGAATCCCCGCTGCGACCGGAAGGGCCAGCAGGTTGTAGCCAAACGCCCAGAACAAATTGCCTTTGATCGTTTTGAGGGTTTCCTTGCTTAAGGCCAGGGCAGCGCCCACATCGTGGAGGTCGCTCTTCATGAGGACGATATCGGCGGCGCTGATCGCGATATCGCTCCCGGCGCCGATGGCGATGCCGATATCGGCTTGCGTCAAGGCAACGGCATCGTTGATCCCATCCCCGACCATTGCGACAACTTCGCTTTCATTTTGTTTCATGAGAAGATATTCGCTCTTGGCTTTTGGCGACATTTCGCCGTAGGCTTCGTCCAGTTCAAGTGCTTCGCTGACGATATCGACATTGGCCTTCGTATCACCCGAAAGCAGCACGAGCTTCAAGTTCTGCTTTTTCAGTGTCTGAAGCGCTTGATAGCTTGAAGGCTTGATTTCATCTCTGACGGCGATGATGCCTAAAAGATTCTGATCATCCCTCAATAACAGGATTGTTTTCCCTTCTGATTTCAATTGGACGATCTTTTTGTCGATGTTCTGATCCCAAGTGACTTCGGGTCTGACGAATAGTTCATTGCCGATGGCATAGTTTCTGCCTTTGATGGTCCCGCTGATTCCGAGACCGGGATGGTTCTCGAAATCTTCGATCTCTTGCCGGGCGGATAGCGTACTTGACTTTCCGACAATGGCCCTGGCAATCGGATGCTCTGATGAGTTTTCGAGAGCGGCGGCGCAAGCAAGCATTTCTTTTTCGTCATTGAAACCTAAGTTGATCACTTCGGTGATTTCCGGTTCGCCTTTGGTCAGCGTATTGGTTTTGTCAAAAACGATCATTGTCAATTTATGGATTTTTTCGAGCACTTCCGGGTTTTTGAGCAGGATTCCTGTTTGGGCACCCTTTCCCGTCGCGACCATGATCGCCACCGGTGTCGCCAGCCCCAGGGCACAAGGACAAGAAATGACTAAAACGGCGATGGCGTTGCTCAAGGCAAATAAAACCGGCTCGCCAACCAAGATCCAAACCAAAAAAGTAATAAGGGCGATGGCGATCACTACAGGGACGAAGATGCCGCTGATCTTGTCAGCCACCTTTTGGATCGGCAGTTTCGTTTGGGTCGCCTGTTGGACTAGCGCTATGATCTTGGCCAGTGTCGTCTCACTGCCGATGGATTCCGCTTTGAAGGCGAAAGCTCCGGTTTTGTTGATTGTTCCGGCAATCACTTTTGAGCCGATTTCTTTGTATACAGGTAACGGCTCGCCTGTAATCAAGGATTCGTCAATGTCTGTGGATCCTTTAATGATGGTTCCATCTACTGGGATCGCCATTCCCGGCTTCACCAGGACGACGTCCCCCAAAACCAAATTCTCGACAGAGACTTCCAAACCGACTCCGTCTCTTTCGACGATAACACTCCGAGGTGTCAGTCCCATTAGTTTTCGAATAGCCGAAGTGGTTCTGAGCTTACTCTTCTCTTCAAGATACTTGCCGATCGATACGAAGGTGAGGATCGCTCCCGCTGCTTCAAAGAATAGGTGATGGTCTTGTTGCAAGTGTGATGCCACAAGAACGCTAATAAGGACAATCAAACTGTAGGAAATGGCCGCAAGCGAACCGATGGCCACCAAGGAGTCCATATTTGGTCTCAGATGGAACAACGACCTTAGACCACTCGCAAAAAAACGCCAGTTGATGACGGCTATCGCAGTTGTGAGCGCCAGTTGGGCCGCGCCTAAGAAAAGAAAATTTTCCTCGCCGCTTAAAAACCCCGGCAAGCTGATGCCGATCATCGGTGCCATCGACAAGTAAAACAAGGCCAAAAGCAGGATCAAGGAGAGAAAAAGCAGATTTCGCTTGTTTCGAAGTGTTGAATCCGATTCTTCGAAAATGTCGTCCCGGTCGCCTTGCGCAAGTTTTGCCCGGTAGCCCTGATGCTTAACCAAATCGATGATCAGTTGGTCACTTATTTGATCATTATCGAAATCGACGACCATTGTTTTGTTAATCAATGATACAGACACGGTCCGGACGCCTTTGAGCTTGGCTACAGTCTTCTCGATGGTTTGTTGACAAGCGCTACAAGTCATGCCGTCAACTCGATACTGTTTTTCCACATACCCCACCCCCTCTATAGTATATTTTATCATTTATCTGCTTGATTCACAAGCAAAGTCCACACCAAATCGGTGTGGGCCAAGAAATTGATAACAAAGCAGAGGGACAACCTATGCCTTCTTCGGTTTTGGCGGTACTTCAAGCTTATCGAGGATCAAAAGGTCTTCAAAAGCCAACTCAAAATCATAAACGTCGATATTTTCCGCGATCCTTGAAGGCGTTGTTGATTTTGGCAGGGGCAAGAAGCCGCGTTCAAGGCTCCATCTGATTGCAATCTGAGCTGGTGATTTATGGTATTTTTCCGCCAAGAGATGGATCTTGTCGACTTTGAAAAGCCTGCCGGTCGCAAGCGGCGAGTAAGCCTCGAGGAGAGTTCCCCGCTCTTTACAGTAAGAGACGGTTTCTTCCTGCATGTTTCCCGGGCAAAGAGAGATCTGGTTGACATGCGGATGAAATCCGGTCTGCTCGATC
>JAQVPE010000106.1 GCA_028702245.1 Candidatus Izemoplasmatales bacterium | reverse complement strand
CTTTTTATGGTCAATCCGGCGGCTCGGTTGTCAAGGTTGCCGTCAAAGGCACAAAAGAAGTCATTTCAATTGATATCAAAAAGGAAGAACTAGATATCAACGATACCGAAATGTTACAAGATTTGATCGTTGCCGCACTTAACGACGCTTTTAAGAAAGTCGATCGAGAAATGGAGGAAACGCTTGGCTCTCTCGCCCAGGGAGTTCGGTTTCCCGGAATGTATTGATGAACTATCCAAACGCGCTTGAAGACCTGATCCTCCACTTTATGAAATATCCGGGGATAGGCAGGAAAACCGCAGAAAGATACGCTTTGCATACGCTTGGCAAAATCGATCAGGAAGACCTGGATGATTTTGCCAAAGTTTTGGCGTCAGTAAAATCACGCATCGGAAAATGTTCCGTTTGCGGTCACTTAACCGACAGCGATCCTTGCTCGATTTGCTCTGACAACAATCGTGATAAAGAGACAATTCTTGTGGTTGAATCGCCCAAGGATGTTTTCGCAATCGAGAAGTTAGGAAAATACAGAGGAGGATATCACGTTCTTCATGGGGCGATATCACCGGTTGATGGAGTTGGACCGGATGATCTCAATTTGAAAAGTTTATGGACTAGACTTGCCAATGAACCGATCAAAGAAGTTATCATCGCTACTTCCGCGACTCAAGAAGGAGAGACGACCGCAATGTATATCCATCGGGTGATAGCAGCTACCGATGTGCTTGTTACAAGAATCGGATATGGCATGCCTGTCGGAGGAAATTTGGAGTACGCTGACGATAAAACCCTCGCCAAAGCTTTAGAATACCGACGCAAGTTTTAGAAAACGAAAAAATCCGCCTTTTCAGATATAAATTGTGTGATATAATATTATTACTTGCTTGTTACTATTTTTTGATATCTATATATATGAGGTGAGACAAATGGTATTAGGTTCGAAATTGGTTTTCTTAACGGTCATTGAGACAATTGAGGGATTTTTACAACCATATGTCGACCAAGTTTTAGATCTTCTTGGTGGCCTTCCGGTGTGGGCTCAAGGCGGCGTCATTCTTGTCCTTGGCATTTTCACCATCGTTGGATTGTTTGTGTTCATCAAAAAATTCATCAAACTATTTTTGGTTCTCGCCGTTCTCGGCGTAATCGGCTACTTTCTCTGGGAGAAAGGCGTTATCCAAAGTTTGATCGACGGCTTGACAGGCTCGATTCTTTTTCAGTACATACTTACAATCATTAAAGGGGTATAGCCTATTTCATCAGCAACACCCCTTTTTTTTCAGTATTATTTGCTAAAATTACATCTTTTTAGTTGATTTTCATCGGATTTATATATGAAATATATAAAAGAGCAACTTTTAATGCTATAATCAATTACAATCACATTTGGATAGGAGACTGAAACATGGAAATCAGGATGGAGAAATTGACAAAAATCTTCATTAGTAAGGACAAAAAGGAAGTCCGCGCCGTCGACAATGTCGACTTGACGATTCCCACGGGAAAGTTGATCGGGCTTTTGGGCCCCTCAGGTTGCGGTAAATCGACGACACTTTATTTAATCGCCGGTTTGCTCAGGCAAACAGAGGGGCATATCTATTTTGATGAGGACGAAGTATCGGAAATGCCTCCGGAAAAACGGGGAATCGGCTTGGTCTTTCAAAACTACGCCCTGTATCCGCACATGACAGTCAGGGAAAACATCCTGTTCCCGCTTCAAAACCTCAAGGTCGAAAAAGAAGAAGCGAAACAAAGAACATATGAGATGGCCGAACTAGTCGGTCTTCAAGAAATGCTAGATCGAAAACCGAAAGAACTATCCGGTGGCCAGCAACAACGCGTCGCCATCGCCAGGGCCCTTGTCAAGAAACCCCGAGTTCTTCTTCTCGATGAACCTTTGTCGAATCTTGACGCCAGATTAAGACTTCAGACAAGAGAAGAAATCAAGCGGATTCAAAGGGAAACAGGAATCACCACCGTTTTTGTCACCCATGACCAAGAAGAAGCGATGTCGATTTCAGACGAGATTGTCGTTATGAAAGACGGACTTATCCAACAAATGGGTGAACCCCAGGATGTTTATGATTTTCCCACTAATTTGTTTGTCGCCAAATTCCTTGGGAACCCACAAATCAATGTTTTTGACGGAGAAATCAAAAACAAAAAGATCTATATCGATGATATGATAGTATCTGAGACTAAATTCCCGGATCAAAAAATCATCATCGGCATTCGCCCCGAGGGCTTCAATATTGATGCTGAAGAAAAAAGCCAATTAGTATTCGACGTCAATTTAGTAGAAACGATTGGTCGCGATACAACGCTCATCATTGATATGCCGGGACAGGAAGCCGGACTTTTGGACAAAAAATCATTCAAAGTCATCGTTGATGCCTCGTATCGGATCGGAAGCGGACACAAAGTACATTTCACCGTCAAGCCGGATAAAATGCATCTATTCGATCTTAACGGCGAATTGCTGAAGTAATCGCTTATGGAAAAGAAAAACAACTGGAGGGCATGGCTTTATCTCGCACCAATGCTCATCCTGATGATTGTCTTTATTTTCTATCCGTTGTTCAACGCCTTTGTCATCTCCTTCTATAAGGATTATCAACCGCTTCTGAATCAACGGGCTGCGGGAATCACTTTTACAAACTATACATTCGTTTGGAACAACTACTTTTTCAAGGCCGCACTCAAGAACACTTTCGTGCTGGCTTTTGTATCTGTTCCGGTATCGATTGTCTTATCGCTTCTGATTGCGGTTGCCTTGAATTCCATTCCCAAAGTAAAAGCATTTTTTCAAACCGTTTTCTTTCTCCCGTACGTAACCAACGGTATCGCGGTTGGAATGGCGTTTGCTGTTATTTTCAACAAAAACTATGGTTTGTTCAATGCGTTTTTGGACTGGTTTGGCATAGAAGCCTATGATTGGATCGGGAGTACGGCAACATGGGGAAGGCAAATTACTGCCTTGATGATATTTACCATCTGGGATAGTCTGGCGTTTAAAATCCTCGTATTCGCCAGCGGCCTAACCAATATCGATAAACAATATTACGACGCCGCCAAGATCGATGCGGCATCAAGATCAACCGTCTTCAAGAGAATAACCGTTCCGCTTTTGTCGCCGCTTATCCTTTATATTTCAATTACATCAATGATTGGGGCTCTCAAAGCGTATAATTCTGTGATTGGCTTGTTTGGCGATAAATTAGGTGGAAAACCACGCGATATGATAACGATAGTTGCGTTCGTTTATCAATATCGCGCCCAGTACGCCAACATCGGCTACTATAGTTACGCTGCGGCCGCAGCTGTCACTTTGTTTTTAATAACCCTATTCTTTTCCGCTCTGCAGGCAATCGTCAGCAGAAAACGGATCCATTACTAGGAAGGGGTGGACAAAATGGCAGAAGTATTCGTTAAGAACGAAAAATCTTACAAAACCAAGAAAATATTGTTCACCATCGGGGTATATGTCTTCTTAGGGCTTGTCACCATCTCGGTATTGATCCCGTTTTATTGGATGATCATCACATCGCTCAAAACCCAAACCATGATTGAGCAGGTTCCGCCGATCATCTTCCTGAAACCAAATGATTGGCAGATCAACAACTATCGAATGTTGTTTGAACTTGTAGCTAGTGGGCCCAGACGCGGAGAACCGCTGTTTCCATTCTTCACTTACATGGGTAATACCATTTTGGTTTCAGTTATCACCACTATTGGCACAACAATAACAACAATCCTGGCTGCATACGCTTTTGCTAGATTGACTTTCAAAGGAAGAGACATCGTTTTTGCGATATTGTTATCGACGATGATGATTCCTGGAGAAATCTTTATTCTCACCAACTTTTTGACAGTATACAAACTTGGATGGTACGACATTTTCAACCAGACGTATTCCGATGCGATTCTGGCAATGACGATCCCGTTCATGACTAGCGTCTTCTACACGTTCTACTTGAGGCAAACATTCAAGCAAATTCCCAATGAACTTTATTTTGCGGCCAAAGTCGACGGAACGACCGACTTCCAGTATTTGTGGAAAATCATGGTCCCGGTTGCGATGCCAACGATTGTCACAATCGTGATCTTGAATTCAATGGGTGCTTGGAACGCCTATATTTGGCCTCAGATGGTGACCGCCAAAGATTCGTATCGACTTGTTAGTAACGGTCTTAGAGGCGCATTCACCGATACTAGTACCGGCAGAACCGATTTTGGCCAACAAATGGCCGCTGCGGTGTTGGTAACCGTTCCTTTATTGATTGTTTTCTTCACTTTTAGAAAACAAATCATGAGAGGCGTATCAAGAAGCGGAATCAAAGGATAATATATCCATAATTTATTAGAATCAACATTAGGAGGATACAATGAAAAAAATATTAGTTTTAGCAGTTGGACTTTTGTTTGTCTTCGTGCTCGGCTGTGTTGATGTAATCACGACCGAAGCGCCGGCAACCACTGCTACGCCAACCACAGCTGCGCCTACCACCCAAGCACCGACAACGACTACCTA
>JAQVPE010000105.1 GCA_028702245.1 Candidatus Izemoplasmatales bacterium | reverse complement strand
AACTTGAATTCGCTTATATCGACATCTATCCCCATGTGATCGATACCCTTTTAGAGTTTAAGAACAAAGGGTTCAACCTGGCGATCGTCACCACCAAGTTTAAAATATCGGCCATGCCTTCAATAATCCACTTTGGCATCGACCATTTGATATCCACAATCATCAGTCTTGATGATGTGGATAATCATAAACCGCATCCCGAGCCGATCCAAAAGGCGTTGGCTGCCTTTCTCGGTTGTGAGGAGGCGATGATGGTTGGAGATTCGCCATCGGATATAATGGCAGGCAAAAACGCCGGCATTCTCACCTGCGGAGTGTCTTGGACATTGAAACTTAAGGAACTATCTCACGCAAAACCTGATTATATGATCGATGACTTTCGCGATTTATCCCGAATCGTAGCCAAATACAATAAGGAGGATTAAAAATGGATTGCATCTTCTGCCGGATCATTAGCGGTGAAATACCCAGTTACAAAGTCTATGAGGATGAAGACATTATTGCCATACTCGATATTTCCCAAGTCACCAAGGGGCACACCTTGGTGATTCCTAAAATTCATTGTCGCAATTTGTATGAACTAGATCCCGATCACGCCTCGCGGATCTTCAGACAATTGCCGAGATTGGCAAACGCCATAAAAAAGGCTTTTGATCCAATCGGATTGAATATCGTCATCAACACCGAGAAACCGCTTCAGGCTGTATTCCATTTTCATATTCATTTGATTCCGCGTTATGAAAACGACGAGTTTGTGATTGCTTCTATGGCTCCCAAGCAGGATGTTTCAAAAGCTTTATTCATTGAGACCTGTGATAAAATCAAAAAAGAGCTTTAGCAAGCTCTTTCCGATATGAAGACCGCCGGAAATATTCTGGCGGTTTTATTATTTGATTACTGTGACTCCCATATATTTATGCAAGGCTTCGGGAATGATGATCGACCCGTCTGGTTGTTGGTAGTTTTCCATGATAGCGATCACCGATCTGCCAACTGACAGTCCCGATCCGTTCAAGATGTGCACGTATTCAAGCTTTTGGTCTGTTCCCGGACGATATTTAATGTTAGCTCTGCGAGCTTGATAGTCGCCCGCATTCGATATCGAGCCAATCTCGCGATAGCGATTCTCGGACGGCAGCCATACTTCGATATCATACGTTTTTCGCATCGAAAAGCCGAGATCTCCGGTGGATAATACAACGACCCGATACGGAAGCCCAAGGATCTGAAGAACACTTTCGGAATCAATAAGCATCTTTTGGTGTTCTGATTCCGATTCTTCCGGTTTGGTGAATTTGATCAATTCGACTTTGTTGAATTGGTGTTGTCTGAGGATACCGCGGGTATCCTTCCCCGCTGATCCGGCTTCCTTGCGAAAGGCGGTTGTATAGGCAACGTATTTGATCGGCAACACGTCTACGTTTAAGATCTCATCGCGATGAAGATTCACGGTTGGCACTTCGGCTGTCGGATTTAAATACAGATTGCGTTCATCGTTAAGTTTGAATGCTTCGTCGATGAATTTCGGAAATTGGCCCGAGGCATACATTGAAGCTTCATTGATCGCATATGGCGGCATGATCTCCCGATAACCATGGAGGTTGGCGTGAAGATCCATCATGAACTGGATCAAAGATCTTTCTAATCTGGCCCCAAGACCCTTATAAACGACAAAGCGGGAGCCGGTTATTTTGCCGGCGCGGTTGAAATCGAGAATGTCGAGCGTTTCGCCGAGTTCATAGTGGGATTTGATTGGAAAATCAAATTGCCGAGGTTCAAGACATCGTTTGATCTCTATATTAAAAGATTCGTCGGCGCCAATGGGGATGCTTTCGTCGGGAAGATTGGGCGTTCTCATAAGCGTGTCTTTGATTTCTTCATCCAAAACTCTGATTTGATCGTCAAGTGCCGCAATGCGTCCGGAAAAATCTTCGATTTCCCGCATTATGCCGGTTGTATCGAGACCTTCTCGCTTATATTTGCCAATCGTACGGGAAACTTCGTTTTTTCTCGCCTTTAGCATTTCGCCTTCGGCAATCGCCTCGCGTCTGATGCGGTCTTTTTCAACGAGTTCTTTTAAATACGAATAATCTCCGCCTCTTTTATTGAGGCTTTCTATTATTTTGTCTGTTTCTTCCCGAATCTGTTTGATATCCAACATGTTTCATTACCCCTTTTAATAGCTGTCGCCCAAAATATCGTCGATGTCTTCGATAGTGTCGGCATCCGCATCGTCTTCTGTATCGTTATCGGATAGCTGTTTGTATTCCGAAAGCGAGAAATCCGTCGATTCTTTTATTATATCACCGCTATCTTCCAGGGCAATGTTCGTATCCGTTATTTCTTCACAAATCTCGTCTTCCTCACATTCCCATTTTGGAACGATTGCGATCGTCGCAACCTGATGTCCTTCAAGAAGATTGATGATCCTGACGCCTTGCGTCGATCGTTTGGTTTGAGCGATTTGGTCAATCGGAACCCGAATAATCATTCCTTTATCGGTGACGACGAGGAGATCTTCATCGCCAATAACGCTGATCAGTTTTTTGAGTGATCCGTTCTTCTGAGTGACATTGATCGTCTTGACGCCCTTGCCGCCACGATTTTGAAGTCGGTACTCGTCGATGATCGTCCTTTTTCCATATCCGAATTTCGTGATCGCGAGCACTTCATTGCGCTCGGTGTCGATGGTGGTAACACCGATGACTTCTTCGCCGTCTTCAAGATCGATGCCTTTGACTCCGGCTGCGCTTCTTCCCATCGAGCGGACATCGCCCTCGGCAAACCTTATAGCTTTTCCGTTTGAGGCGCCAATCAGGATTTCCCGATTGCCGTCGGTCAGTTTAACGCTATGAAGCTCATCGCTTTCGCGGAGCGAGATGGCGCGGATGCCGTTTTGGCGAATGTTCTGGAAATCAGCCACCCGCGTTCTCTTGACGATGCCATTCTTCGTTGTGAAAAAGAGATATCCCTCATTGAAGTCTTTGACGCTCATGACGGCAGCGAGTTGTTCGCCTTCGGTGAGATTCAATAAATTGACGATGGGCAGGCCTTTGGAATTACGTCCATAATTGGGGATTTTGTAGCCTTTGATCTTGTATACTCTTCCAAGGGAGGTGAAAAACAAAAGATAGTCGTGGGTGGAGGTCGAGATGATCGCATCGATGACATCATCCTCGTTCATCCGCATGCCGGTTTTGCCACGGCCGCCCCGGTTTTGCGAGCGATAAACGTCGATGTTCATGCGTTTGACATAACCGTTGGTCGTGATTGCAACAATAACTTCTTCGACCGGAATAAGATCTTCGTCTTCAATGTCGTAATCGCCAAACACGTCGATTTCGGATCTTCTTTCGTCGCCATATTTCTCTTTGATTTCCTTGGCTTCCTCAATCAAGATCTGGTGTTGGATCTCAACGCTCGAGAGAAGCTTGTTATAAAATTCGATCGCTTTGGCGAGTTCCGTTTTTTCTTGGTGCAATTTGTCTCTTTCCAGGCCGGATAGCCTCCTGAGCTGCATCGCCAAAATCGCCTTGGTCTGGACTTCGCTGAAACCAAATCCCGCAATCAGTCTTTGTTCGGTGTCGTCATATGATTCGCGGATGATCTTGATTACTTCCTCGATGTTGTCAAGTGCTAGAATAAACCCATTCAACAAATGTTCTCTTTGAATGGCCTTGTCCAGATCGTATTTGGTTTTGCGCACCAAAACTTCCGTTTGGTGGCGAAAATAATGTTCGATGATTTGCTTGAGCGACAGCACTTCGGGCTTGTCGTTAACCAAAGCAAGCATGTTTATGCCAAAAGAAGATTGCATCTGCGAGTTCTTGTAAAGGTTATTTAGCAACACTTCCGGATTGACGTCACGACGCAGTTCCAAAACGACGCGCATGCCTTTGCGGTTGGATTCGTCGCGAAGATCGGTGATGCCATCGATTTTCTTGTCTTTGGCAAGTTCCGCAATTCTTTCGATCAAAGTCGTTTTGTTGACTTGATAAGGTATTTCTTTGATGATGATCGTCTTTTTACCGGACGGGTGTTCGATCGTCTCGGTTTTGGCTTTGACTCTGATGATGCCCCTGCCGGTCGTATAAGCTTCCCTGATTCCTGCGGATCCAAGGATGATGCCTCCGGTCGGGAAGTCGGGGCCTTTGATATATTCCATGAGTTCTTCATCGGTTATTTCCGGATCATTGATGTAGGCTATATATCCGTCAATAACTTCACCGAGGTTGTGTGGGGGAATGTTTGTCGCCATGCCGACGGCAATTCCCGACGAACCGTTGACAAGCAGATTGGGAAACTTTGAAGGCAGCACCCTGGGTTCTTTTTCCGAACCGTCATAATTGTCTATGAAGTCGACGGTGTCTTTTTTGATGTCTTTCAACATCTCGGTGGTGATTTTCTCCATTTTGGCTTCGGTGTACCGCATCGCGGCCGCCCCATCGCCGTCAATGGAGCCAAAGTTGCCGTGACCGTTGACAAGCGGATAACGATAACTGAAATCCTGGGCCATACGAACCATAGAGTCATAGATGGCG
>JAQVPE010000104.1 GCA_028702245.1 Candidatus Izemoplasmatales bacterium | reverse complement strand
AAAGCAGCCTTTGCGGATGAAACGTATTGGGATCAAGTCGGGTTGCAAAAATTACTTGAACAAAGCGATTATGTGATTGTGTGTCTTTCTTTAACAGAAGAAACAACGCATCTTCTCGATTGGGACATGCTCTCAAGAATGAAGAGTTCGGCAATTCTAATCAACGTCGCGCGCGGCGGGATCATCAATCAAGAAGCATTGATCAAAATTCTCAAAGAAAAAAAGATCCGCGGAGCCGGACTTGACGTCACAACTCCCGAACCGCTCGATCCAAATAGCGAGTTATGGGAGATGCCTAATGTCTATATAACACCGCACAACGCTTCTTCAAGTATAAGGATGCGCGAACGTCTGTATGAACTTACAAGAGATAATCTCCGTCGTTATTTGAGTAATCGCACCATCAAATATTTAGTTTAAGAAAGAGCTCCCAGAAATTTCTGGGAGCTTTATTCGTCTTCTTGATTCTTTTCGGATCTTGTGGAAAGGTAATGATTGTTGACGACGCCAAGACGGAACATGACCTTTGCACCTTGCGTATGGAATGTAGCTAAGGTCTCATCATCGGCCAGAAACGGATCATAGATGATTTCGTAGCCATCGTTTGAATACAATGAGTTGGTTAAGATTGCGGCCAGTTTATGGGAATAGAATACTTGTTCGTTATCTAAAAAGACTGAGTCTCCAAGATAAATGTTTTTGTTGAAAGGTATTCCTAAAAGATCAATCAAGGTGGGAACGATGATATAAGGCGAAGTAAATTTGGTAATCGTGGTCGAATCGGTTTCATAGTAATCAAGATACGTTGCCGTTAATAAGGGGTTGTAAATACATAAGAAGGTTTCGTACATTTCGGAGTGGTAATATTCTTCGGAGGAGATATTATAGATATCGAGGGCCAATTCGTGGTAATAGACGTTGTGGTCGCCATAGATTATGATAACAGTGTCATCAGTCAATGAATTTGCCTCTAGGGTTTCGAGAATGCGACCGATCGCGTGATCGAAGTCCATGATCGCCGCTTGGTAATGGCGAATTCTCAGTTGGTTCAGCTCGGAACTGTCATGGAGGATATTGACCCAGTCGCCATCAGCTTCAGCTTGATCGATTAGGTCAAAGTAACCAAGAGACTCAAACAAGGCTTTGTTTTCAGGGCCGTAGTTGTAAGGGCCATGAGAAGATAAAGATGTCCAGAACGAATAGAACGGTTGTTCAGTATCGATCAACTCTGGGAGGATAGACTCAAGGGTCAGACTGTCGAGAATATAATCACCATTCCAAGTCCATAAGGGTATTTCCGGGTGGATTTCATCATGGAAATAACAATTTTCAAACCCAAGCATCGGCATCAAATCGCCACGTCCGTAAAAAGAGGGAACATTATCGTGGAAATAAGACGTCTTGTATGTGTCATTCAGGATTTCTGCTAGAGAAAATGAAAGGTCATAGTCATAGATTGAGGGGCTGAATGTCATCGAAGGATAATTGCCGGTAACGGCAATCATTTCGGAAACGCTGGTTTTGTTTTCCGAATAATTGTTGGCAAAATAAAGACCTTCTTGGGTCAACCGGAACAAGTTTGGCGTCAAGACCTCGTTGATGGCGAACGATTGACCAGATTCGAGCATGATCGTGATCACGTTCATGCCTTCTAGCAACCCGAAGAATGGTGATTCTTCAAAATTGATGATTGGTCCCTCGGTTTCGGTAATATCTGTTGTGGTTAGGGTGTCATCGGGGCTGGTGGTTGGCTCTGACACCGATGGATCGTGAGTTGTCTGGGTTGTCGTCTGGGATGGATCCTCGGTTAGGGTCGTCGGGTTTTCTTCGGTGATGTGCTGGAGATGATTGAGAGCGATGATGTTTTGCGATTCCTTGAAGTAGTAGCCAAGCAAACCATAGTTTTCCAGATTCGCCCGCTTGAAGACGGTGATGTTTTCATTTTGATTATATCTTTCGATCAAGGGACTGTCACATGTAAAATAACCGACTAATGAAAGACCGATAATAGCGAAAACAATCAAAGCTTTGGGGTAATATTTGTGAATTGGTGGACGCTTGCCAAAGATGACGATCAGGGTGATGTTAGCAGCAAGGAATAGAACCGATACCACGGCAGCGATGATGATACTAGGAATTGACAAAAACTCAAAATTAAAAACTGCTTGAGCTTCCCCGAGCAACTGCAATTGTTGGAGACTGAATAAATCGAAATTTACATTGTACATGGTCGCATTGACCAAAAACAAAACCAAAAGCATCGCAAAAATAAGCGATAGGTATACTAAAGACAATTTGTGGGACTTTATCAGTAGAATGACAGAAGCTAGTCCGAACGCCAAGAGAAGATCGATGATCAGAAATCTTGGCAAGAATGAGAAATTGACCCAACGAAACGTGATCACTTCGATGATTACGAAAAAGAGCATGAAGCAAAAGATCACTGAGCCTTTCTGCAATAACAGTCTTTTCATGGTGATACTCCTTTTCGGGAGTATTATACCACCGTTTTGCTTATCGGTAAATCAAATTATGCTGTTTTCCCATCAAGAATGCTTTTTTCTAGTAAAAAGAAAAGGGTCAGATTCCGACCCTTTGTTTCAACAGATCAAGTTGCTTGGATAGTTCTTCTGGCAACAAATCGCCATATAGTTTATAGTGGTCTTCAATTGAGGCGATCTCGGCTTTCCAGGATTCAGTATCGACTTCAAACAGTTTTTCGATGGCATTCTCATCAATATCTAAACCAGTAAGATCTAGTTCGTTCGCTGCGGGAATGATGCCAACCGGCGAAGCGATTCCCCGAGAAAGGCCCTCCGACTGGTTGAATATCCATTTGAGAACCCTGCTGTTTTCACCGAAACCGGGCCAGAGGTAATTACCGAATTCATCCTTTCTGAACCAGTTGATCGAGAAAATCAAAGGCAGTTTTTCGCTTGAAGTCAATTTCCCCATTTCCAACCAGTGTTCAATGTAGTCAGAAATATGATAGCCGATAAAGGGCAACATCGCAAAAGGATCGCGCCTGACAATGCCGATTTTGTCGGAGATGGTCGCGGCTGTTATCTCCGAGCCCATGATCGACGCTAAGAACACGCCGTGTTCAAAACTAAAACTTTGATAAACGAGCGGAATCGTCGAAGGTCTGCGACCGCCAAAGAGCATTGCCGATATTGGAACTCCTTCTGGATCTTCCCAATTCTCGGCGATTACCGGGCAGTTGCTTGCGGGGGCTGTGAAACGACAATTGGGATGAGCAGCCTTGTTTGGCGAGTCCGGATACCAGTCTCTTCCCTGCCAGTCGATCAGGTGGGATGGTTTCGTTTCAGTCATATCCTCCCACCAGACATCGCCGTCGTCGGTAAGAGCGACATTGGTGAAAATCGTATCGCTCTCAATGGTTTTCATCGCGTTTGGGTTCGATTTCCAAGACGTTCCGGAAGCGACTCCGAAGAAGCCGGCCTCGGGGTTGATGGCATAAAGTCTTCCGTCATCTTTGAACCTGAGCCAGGCAATGTCGTCGCCGATCGTTTCCGCCTTCCATCCTGCGAGAGTCGGATTGATCATCGCCAAATTGGTCTTCCCGCATGCGCTTGGGAAGGAGCCGGTCAGGTATTTGGTTGTGCCTTCTGGTGATGTCAATTTCAGTATGAGCATATGTTCAGCGAGCCATTTTTCCCGTCTTGCTTGATTTGAGGCGATTCTCAAAGCGAAACATTTCTTGCCAAGGAGAGCGTTGCCGCCGTAACCGGATCCATAGGACCAAATCATGTTGTCTTCTGGGAACTGGGAGATGAATTTTTCTTCAATCGGTGTGCAAGGCCACAAAGGGTCAGCTTGACCGGGGGAAAGAGGATAGCCAACCGAATGCAGACACTTGACGAAATCGCCGTTTTCGCCAAGGATATCAAGAACTTTATCCCCGGTCCTGGTCATGATGTGCATATTGAGCACGACATAGGGACTGTCGGTTATTTCAACGCCGATTTTAGAGAACACGGAGCCGATCGGACCCATAGAGAAAGGAATCACATACATCGTCCGGCCGCGCATCGAGCCTTGATAGCGGCGCTTCATCTCATCTTTGAGGATATCGGAGCGGATCCAATTGTTGGTCGGGCCGGCATCTCTTTCGTTTTTTGTCGAGATGAAGGTTCTCTGCTCGACTCTTGCGACATCGGAGGGATCGGTTCGGAACAAGATACAGTTTTTACGATGCTTATTATCGATCCTGATTGCCTTTTTTGCCCTTATCTGAGCTTCAGCCAGATTGTCATACTCTGACTTGGTGCCCTGCCATAAGACAACGCGGTCCGGTTCGCACCATGAAACAGTTTCGTCTATCCATTCTTGAAGATGTTTGTGTCTCATACTATTCTCCTGTCTAAAACATATATTGATCATTCCGGTAAATCCGGATAAAGATGTCAATTTACTTCAAAAGATGTTATAATTATCTAGAAAGAGGTTGATTATATGGATAAAAGCATTGCCCTGTTGATTGATGCGGAAAACATTTCACAAAACTATATTGAGATCATCATCGATGAAGCAAACAAATAT